>NZ_AP025749.1:0-48993 GCF_030295175.1 Escherichia sp. HH091_1A
AAAACCACGTAACGTGGTTATGATTGTGGGTGTCTGGTTGAAAAGTGACCAGATATGGAAACAAAAAGCCCGCAGATAAATCTGCGGGCTTCTTGCGACATCCACGGAAAGGAAAACCAACAACTAACCATGGGCGCCTCGACAACTCCCATTATACGTTGGTTTTCCGTGGACGCAAGAGCGAACATATGGATAGACCAATGCCGTCTCTACGTTCAGCTTACGTTTGTAATTTGTCGCCGGAGTTCCAGCCTCCAAAGCACCATACGCACAAGCTGCCGCTGGTGTTATCTGATGCTTTACAGCGCATTAATGGTCGTGATCTTACGTGTGAGGTTGCGTTCTACGTTAATCAACCGTCAGAGCGGAAACGCCGGATAAACGAGCATCGTCGTCGGGCGATTAATGCTGTGATTGCTGCGATTTTGCACCATGTAAACATCATTTCTAAGCGGGTTCTGGCCAGTGCTGAGGCGTTGGCTGATTTTTGCGGCCTGTCTACCGTATCCGAAGCTGGGAACAAGTCTATAACGCGCTGTACAAGGGCGTTGTCGCAACTGAAAGAGTTAGGTTTTATTGATTATGAACGTCGCTGGGATCGGGTGAATAAACAGTATTGGCCAGCGAAAATCGAGATTCGTGATCAACTGCTGGAAACAGTTGGTATTACTGAACAAGCATGGAGACGTGCGGTTAGCCAGAAACTTAATTACTTCAATGCGAAGAATAGCGAACGGCTTAAAAAAGCGATAACGGAGGCTGATTATAAGCGTATTGTTATTCAGGAGCAGATGGAGAATGTATGGCGTCAGAGGAAGACGGCCAGAGAGATAAAGGCAAAACAGAAAGCAGCGGAGAGAGCTGCGCGTCTTGTTCAGGAAAAGGGAGAGGCCGAACTTCGCCATCAAATCACTAGAGAGGTTAGCCAGGAATTTGCTGATGGCATGTATCCTGGTGCTGACCTTGCATATTTACGCTCCCTCGTTGAGCAGCGTTATAACAGGCTAAGAAAGACCTGGAAATCACTCCAACATTAACCCACCTGAATGATGAATCCGGTTTTACCGGAGGATTATCTACGTCGCAATAAAATATCTGTTCAAAAAACAATCTAAATTAATTTTCTCTAAACCTGAACACAGCAAAAATATCGCCTTTACAGGCATCGGCTAATAAAGTTATCCACAGTTTTGATATGTATATGCAAATGGTTTTTTATAATAGATGCACTAAACAAATAAATGCAAAATCACTTTCTTTTATTAAAACTTTCTTTATTTAACTTACGCAGGCTTTGCCTGTGAATATGTTCGCCCTTGCAGCGAGCTAAAGCTCGCGCCGGTTCGAGTCGCTACGCTCAAATATACCTCCTCCGGCACTTGCCGGAGGCATGGAGCAGCCTGATCATCCTTTTCGAAACGGCGCGTTTCGAACTATACAAAATCAATTTATATAAGGCCGAAATAAGGCCTACGGCCGGGCTTTGCAGGAGGAAGGGGCGAGCCTTATCAATAAACGTCGATAAATACGCACACAGTAGCCATCAGAACGCGATAAAACGTAAGAAACATCATTTCCTATTAGACATAGAAAACTTGTCTTATACGCAATGTAGTAAATTTCTATTGCCACATAGGAAAAGATTTCCTACCATCGTAGATATAATAAATGGAGATGGTTATGGATAAAGATACTGTTTTAAAAATGTTGAATCCGGCTTGTTTAAAAAAAGCGGATGAATGGGAATCTCCTACATGTGGAGAAGTTCGGGCAGTCATTGGCCTGACCGGAATGAGCGGCTCGCAGTTGGCCAAAAAACTTGGCTTAAAAGATAGTCGCAATGTTCGCAACTGGCAGATGTTAAAGGAGTCCACATCCAGATCCAGCATTCCGTATGCAGCCTGGGCGCTGCTGTGTTACTTCGCTGGGTTAGGGTTAATCTTCATTGATAACAAAACAGATGTTTGAAACATGCAAATATGAGGTTTGTTATGGAACTTGTACGCAAAACACGCAAAGAGTTCTTGGACCTGTATCGCATGGGAGCTTTCACTTGTGTTGTGGCTACCCAGGACGAAGTGACAAAAAGCTGGCGGCTTTTTGCTCTCAATAAAAAAGGGATTGCCGTTTTCATTGAAAAAGCCCGTGGTGGTATCCGCGAATGGGCGGGATTGAATTATGTGGCTGATTTTTGCGCAGCTATGGGGATTCGTCGCTGGGAAGTCCATATGCCAGGAGTAAAGTCACAAAAATAGGGCTTTCGCGTCGAAAATGAGGCGAAACTGAAAACGAGATTTCATTAACAAATAAGCAACATAAAAAACGGTGGAAAACGCCCAGGAAAACATGATCTTTTGAGCGGATTTTTTAGATCCGACAATGAACGGTGATCCGGTGGTGCCGATAACGTCCATTATGTTAAATAGCCCCGTTTTTCTTGAAATTATAACTCACAGGTTATATAGTTAGTGATATAAACTACAGGTTATAGGATTGAGCATGTGGACGGTACTTTTTAGCCAGCGATTTGACGACTGGCTAAATGAGCAAGAAGACGCTCTTCAGGAAAAGGTTTTGGCTGATTTGAAAAAGCTACAGGTTTACGGACCTGAGTTACCCAGGCCATATGCCGATACCGTAAAAGGTTCTCGGTACAAAAATATGAAAGAGCTTCGCGTTCAGTTTTCTGGCCGTCCGATAAGAGCCTTTTATGCGTTCGATCCGATTCGCCGGGCCATCGTTCTTTGTGCAGGAGACAAAAGTAACGATAAGCGGTTTTATGAAAAACTGGTGCGTATAGCTGAGGATGAGTTTGCAGCACATCTGAACACACTGGAGAGCAAGTAATGAGAACATTAGATGAGGCGATTGCCAGCCGTTCACCGGAAAGCCAGGCGCGAATTAAAGAAATGGCAGATGAGATGATTCTTGAGGTCGGCTTGCAGATGATGCGTGAAGAACTCCAGTTATCACAAAAACAGGTTGCTGAGGCGATGGGTATAAGCCAGCCAGCAGTAACAAAGCTGGAGCAGCGCGGAAATGATTTAAAGCTGGCGACATTAAAGCGTTACGTTGAAGCTATGGGAGGCAAATTAAGCCTGGATGTTGAGCTTCCCACAGGAAAACGAATAGCGTTTAACATCTGATCAGAACGAATGATAAGCCCCTGTTGCAAAGGGGCTTTTTTGTGCTTATAGAATTATATAATTATATATTTATATAAAAAGTGCTTTACAGGTGGGAAAAAAATTCCTAAGGTTATACCCGAAACCGAGCGATACCCGCCCTGGTTAAACCGGAGATAACCCGATGAGCATGATTAAAATCCGCAAAAACGCTTTCCTTAAAATTCAAACTATCCTGGCTGGTTCTGTTGGCGTGATTTGCCGTTCTTCCTCAAGCCGCATCGATGACTGCTACGATGATGAGTATCGTGTGTCCTCATGCGATGAGGCTTTAACCTGGCTGAAGGAGAATCAGGAACGTGCCCAGGTATATCTGGAAACAGAGAACGGCAATCAGATGCTGCGTATTAGCGGTCGTTATGGATTTGAAACTACATTCATGGCCTATTTTAATCAGGCTTACTTTGACAAGGAGTTGGCCTGGTACACTGATCGCATGAGCAAAAGCGAGCCAGCCCCGATTACACCGCCGAACAATAAACCATTTTTATTCCTCGTTAAGTAAACACAATGCGCAAAGTGTCATTTTGACACTTTGCGAGTGTTAATATAGGGGGCGTTTGAAGATAGATAACTTATTGTGGGGCAAGCCGATAACTTACATTGGGTTAGCTTGAATAGGTAGTTGGTATTTTGAGCATATGGCCAATCTCTTCGAGATGCTTAGATGGATTCTCCCCAGTCTTACCTTCATGTATTGACGCTATATAGTTCAAATTTTGAGCTGCCCCAAGAATCTCGGTGGCTGATGGAACAAGACGAAAGCCGATATGTAACTTTTTGATATAGAAAGGTAAAGTGGAATATTTCGCCATTAACTGTGCTGCGGAATCTTTTAGATCATGAATGATTTCTGGCTTTAAGTTCGAGCCAGGATTCACTATTTTTGCTTGGTTACATAATAACAGATTGGATATTTTCCCTAGTTGTTCCCTGAATGAAATGTAAGGCTCAATAGCTCCTTTGACGATGAGTTGGCCTAGAACAAAAACACTTACACCAGTGACCACGGTGACAAAAGCAGATGAACTCATTTTTTACCTAAAGCCTAAAGATTGGATTGTTAATACATCTTATTTTGTCGTGAGTGGCTATGTCTAATTTATTGAATATCTAGGGAAAGGTAGAGGATGTAATGACGGGTTACGAATTGAAATTATGGCGTCGTGGGATGAACTGGACGCAGGAGCGAGCAGCCGAAGAGTTTGGGATATCGTTGGCTACATATAAGCGATATGAGAAGGGGGAGCCGCCGAGGGTCATTGAGATGGCCATTCGCGTTCTGTCGTTTGACGATATGGTTAAGGATCTTTCACACCTTGATAAAGATGCGATTCTGTTAAGGCTGCAAACCCTTGTATGGGAAAAGGTTAAAGTGTCGGCAGAATTGGAACAAGGGATCAAATGATCCTTTACGGATCGTTTTATGGTGGTGTAATGTAAGCGCCAGAAAGACAAAAACCGCCTTGCCGGGCGGTTTTCAGTCTGAAATTTAAATCTTGCTTGGTAGGCTGGATTTAAAAAGACACCTCTTGATTGGGGCGGCTTTCTTGCGTCTAAAGATAATCAAATCTTTTTGCGCCTGCAACCCCTTTTTTACTGGTGCCCATTTCAGACTCACGCTCGCGTCGTTGTCTTTGCCACTTCGTTGGGTTCGGTGTTTTTGGGCGAAGTGGCGCGCGGGTATGCGTACAAGGGGAAAGTGTGCTGACGCAAGCCAGGAACAGCGATCTAAACTAAGTCGAGTCTGAGAAAGGCAGGAGTGCGACAACTCGCCTGTGCTCTATGAGCAGAAGAAGGTATATCAGACGACCAATGGCATGATTGTGGGCCACAGGGCGCACACGGCGGCGAAGCATTGGAAACGATGTGGAGCTATCTGGTGGCATGAGTTCCGGTACTCGATCTCGAGCTTTTTTTGATGCTTTTGAGAAGGGGCCGGAACTCCGGTAAAGGGCACCCTGTATGGGGGGAGGGGGGGGTGTGTCTGAAGGGTGGTTATCGGTTATGGTGGAATTATGATGCGTAGAAAAGCGAGTTTGCTGCAAGCTATTGGGTCCATTATTTCTTTGTTTCCGGCAGTTGATCATTTTCGTCATATGGCGACACGTTCGAGTATGGGCTTGGCGCGTGACGCTGACGCTATTCGAAAGGATTTTCAGAAAGTCTCTGGTGTTGATAAGAGAGAAAAGAGTAAGGGGCCGTAGCCCCTTGTAGTTATGGTCTGCTTTTCTGTGCCAGCTTATCAGCACATGTTTTTATCAGATCCTGTAGTGTCCTGGCTGGCAGGTTTGCATCCAGTACGCTGAGTATGCTGTTGTGATCAGCCTGGTCGACTACTTTGCCTGTCGGTGGTAGTAGCTTGAGCTGAGGATTCAGGTTTTCGTCAAAGCTGATAAGTGCTCTGGCGTTTCTGAGCAGATCAAGAAGTAAGGCTGATATCACATTTTCCTGAGTCATTGCTGGCAGACTTAGCGCCGCTTTGGTTTTCCCTGTTGCCTTGTCAAACTCCTTGATTAGTTCCTTCCTGTAGTTCGGTTCCGTTAATAGCCGATTATGCTCTGTTGCCGCGCGGATAATCGTTTTTTCCTGGTACAGTCGTTTAGCCAGATCGCGCTCGTACTGTGTTTTTAACACGCTGCTGATAGCGTTAAAGGCTTCAATGTAGGCCAGCTTGATATCCTTCACGCCTGGACCGTCGATACTTTCCATGAGCAAGGTAAATCCGTCTTTTGTCATGCGATAGATTGTTATTTCGCGGTCGCTTCCTTCCAACGGTCGTTGCTCTTTAAAGAAATGACGCGCCGCAGCTGTGCGAGGAATGCGTAACGCATCGATGGCCATAACGATGGAATTGTTTGTGGTGCTGAATGCCTGGGCAACATCGGCTGAGGTTGTGAGTGGCTCGTTGTTGCACACTTTAATGTAAAACATCGGTTTGGCGTTGAGCGTATCGACAACCTCACGAGCATTGTTTGGTGAGACGGTTACGGTCGCGGCCGTTTGTGCGTTCTGGTTGAAATAGCAGTCTTCCAGTTTTTCGAACACATCCCAAGCCTGATCGGTTTCGAGCATTTTGGCGTGACGGGCTGCTCCGTGTTCGGTCCAGAGAATTAGGGAGCGGGCATTTTTACCAACTAACCCGATTGTTTCAGGTCTGTTCTTGAACTCGCGTAATTCGTTTTTTTCAATTTTAAAGTAATGCTTTCCGGCTATGAATCGCGTCGTGTTGTTCAGAAAGTTATCAGAAATGTTTTTGATTTTTGTTCCGTATAACTGCGCCAGAAGTTCACTAGTGATAACGGGGATCTGGTTATGCAGGATAGGCTGTAGGGTGTTAACGGTCGGAAGCGTTTTCATTTTGTACCTCCCATAACTACTTTGGTTACGAGGGAGATTTTTGCGTCAGAAACAGCGTTATCGTTGCTGGCGATGCGCATAGCTTCGCGCTCGATGATTTCAGCCAGGCGGAGTTTATCGGCGTATGAGGCTTTCTTGAGAAGGATCTTTACGAGGTTGACGTAATAGTCATGGGGTAAGTTTGTCATGGTGATAGTTCCCTTAAAGGTTAAGGATACTCACCACCGTCTGGTTCCAATCATTGGGTGGTGAGACGTACAGGGTTGGAACTACCGGTCACCATGGAATCCGGCGAGTCTTACGACTCCCCCGCACGCCCCACCATAATTTGGGTGTAGCAGTGCTTTACGCATAAAAAAACCGCTAACGCGGTATGCGCCATGATGATTATCGGGGTTCCAATCCCGGCCGTAGATTTTGCTACGGCTCGGAAAGTGTCCACCAATGGCGCATTCATGTCAATACGGCGGGATTTTAACAGAGACAACCACATAGCGTGGGTTTATTGGTAGGCAGAAACAAAAGAACCGCCCTATTGAGGACGGTTCTTTCGTGCTGATCGGATTCGCGGTCCTTTCAGCATTACGTTGTTGTATAAACAACCACGCAAGCACAAGCAGCAAGTTAATTTTACCCAAAAGGTAATAATAGTCCACTATTATGCTTCAAAAAATTGTGGTTCTTGTTGTGCCTGCAAACTCACAGATTGTGGGTAGGTTACTGATTTTGTGAAAATAAACGAGTTTTTTCGTTTAATTTCTTTCCTATTACTAATCTTAAAATAATCGTAAAATACCTGTGGACCTTCCCGCCGATTCGCACCCGGGCACCGACTTTAGGGGAGGATTCTCCGTTGCCGTACATGCAAGCACAAGCAGCCGTGCTTGCTCTCGCGTTGTTTTCGTCGGTGGGGATGCCGTGAAACGGCCTGTAAGGGCCATACAATGAAAAAATACTGTATGTGTATTTTTATCGTTGTTACTGGAGCTTTGTTTACGCCACATGGGGAGGGTTGGAAGATTACTGATAACGCTCTGAATGTGACGATAAACATTAGCAGCAAGTAGCGATTAGGCCCCTTCGGGGGCCTTTTTTATGGTTGAATTTAAACGCTGGAGCGCATTAAGCCTTTCAGAACTGCTTCACGTACCCATTCTGGCCTGGTGGATAGCAGGGCAAATAAGCGACCAGCTTGCAGCCGTTTGAGGTCGGTTAGACGAGTTTTCAGTAACCGTGTATATTGTTGCTCGGACATAACAAATTCCCCTTGTTGTGTCGCGACGGCCAACAGTTGGCGCTGGAGGCCGTCACCTTCTCTTACTTCTGGTTGTATTGAGCCTTGAGTAACTCAAAAGATTTTGTCAGCACTTCTTTCAATGACATATCCATTGAGCTGGCGAACGTTTTGTACTCGCGTTTAAATTCAGGGTCGACGTTAAACGCCATTTGTGCCCCACCTGATTTGGTTCTGGTTGGCGTTTCAGTCGGGTCGAAAACCTGCGGTTGTTCGATCGATGGCGGTACGCCTTTGCTGTTCTTCTTTGGTGGTTTTGATGGTGCGGCCATGTGCATCCCCTCTTATATAAATCTATAAAACTATAATTATATATTACGCGGCAGTAGTCAGAGCCTCAAGCTGGTTGATAATCCCCTGAATAACGTCGTCTGCCTTTTTGCGTGGCGCAACGTATGAGCACTCAATGAGGCTTAAGCCCTTATCCTGAGCTTTGCTCAGAGCTGGCTTGTGGGGAATGTACTTATCGACAACAAAGTATGGCGTATTAGCCAGGTACTCTTGGGCTTCAATATAGTCAGCTTCGTTTTCAGCCGCGCCGGAAAACACCATGCAAATTTTCTTGATTGGTACACCCTTTTTAACGATGCCGTGAGCTGTGTTAACGGTGGTTTCCAGGTCATCGGTAGAGAATCTGGTTGGCAAAATAACCATATCCAGAAATTCAGAGAGCTTCGGTACTGATTCAGATGCGTAGGCACCGCCATCTACGATAACCAGGTCGTATACTTCTGATTCGATGATTTTCTGGACTTGTGATGGTGTGCCGCACGGCTGTGCCGCGATTGCTGGTTCGATATTGTTGGCCATTCTGCGTTGTACCCAACGCGTTACCGTTCCGTTAAGCACATCCATATCGATCAGGCATACATTCCAGCCAGCCTTTGCATAAGCAACTGCTAAAGCACGAGCAATGGTTGATTTGGTTACGCCGCCTTTTCCGTTGAAAATACCTACAGATATAGTCATTTGTCGAGACTCCATGTGTTTGATTATATAATTCTATAAATCTATATTTATAGAATGAGGTAAGCATAACCAACTTTTTGGCGGATGAAAAGCGTTTTATATAATTATATAAATCTATAATTATATAAGCGGGCGTTAGCCCGCTTGCAGTCAGAGGTCAGCTATCGTTGATATCAGTTGATTTGCTAGCTGTCGCTGTTTACGTGAGAGGGTTAGAGCAGCTTCTGAGCGGTCGCTAAGAGGGGTGTTTTCATCGAGAATCATGAGGCATACAGAAATAATAGCCCTGTTATATGCCATCAATGACTGGCACAGCTTCGATACCGCTGGCACATCGTATTGTAAGGCCGTTTTGAGGCAGACTTTTTGTTCTGATGCCAGATGAAGGATAGATTCTATCCAGTCGATATCTTTCTCATTATCAATGAGTTGGCATAACATACACTCAATCGCTATGTTCAACGCTTGGATTTCGATTCCAGCAGTGATCAGAGTTTCGTTTTTATTGGCTGTATGTAATTCCATGCGTAGCCTCTTTTATACTTTTACATGTTGTCAAAACCACAAAATGTGGTTTTTTTGAGCGTAGAAATGCACGGCTTTCGCCGTGCTGTGTATCATAACCAGTTGACAACACTAACTACGCGGCCAAGAACTTTATAACGCTTAAATTCCTCGTTATTCAGATGCTTAGTGTTCATTTCAGCATCCCTTTCGGTTGACAGCATAACAGCATTGTCACCCGGTATGACTCTACAGTGCCTCAAAACAACCAGGCCATTTCTGTCTTCAAGGGCATAGATCCCCTCATGAATCTCTGTATCGTCTGTATTAATCAGGACTTGGGAGCCAGGGGATATTGTTGGTGACATTAACTCATCGTTGCTCTGGAGAACTGACAGAGACGATGGGTTGATGTTCTTGCTTCGTAGAATCTCCTGTTCTATCGCCAGCACTGGCTTTTCTCCGGCGTGCGATGCTATGTCATTTTTTATAGCTACAAGCCCAGGAATAACAGGAGCGTTAGTATTCTGGGGTGGGAACGGGTTATCTGTTAAGCACGCGATATAAGGCGCTGATGCTTTCAGGGCGTGCGCGATTTTCTTGATGGCAGGTATAGATGGTTGTCTTAATCCGGCCTCATAGTTCTGCAAGGTGCTTAAGCCTATTCCAGTGACTTGCTGGAGATCTCCGGCAGTCATGCCGGATTGTTTCCGTAGAGTCTGAATGCGCAGACCTATTTCTTTCTTGATGTTCTCGTCGTTGCTTTTCATGTCTCATCAATCGTGAATGGTGGGTTATTTATACATTACCACATTTAGTGGTTTTCACATGGTAAGACGAGAGGTGGACCACAAATAGAAGGTTATTTTTTGTTTCGCCCATTGAAAAACCCACAATATGTGGTTTTAATACCACATATTGTGGTTTAACTGGAGTTCGTTAAATGACCTTTCAGGAGTGGGTTGACGAAAATGGAGGCCAAATTGGTGTTGCCAGAAAGTTTGGCTTTACGTCATCACTGATTGGTGCCTGGTATCGCTTCGAGAGATTCCCTCGTGCGGATAACCTGACGCTGCTGGTGGCGTATTCGGAAGGCCGGATTAACGTCCAGCAATGGGCGGCAGATTTTGCCGAACGTCAGCGCCAGCGTAGCGATGGCACATCGGTTCGGCAGAACAAGATCAAAGGGAATCTCCCTGTTAACTGCTTATCAAGGCTGAAAGCGGTTTTCTCTGAGCTGGGGATGCCTGCGGAGCGTTGCAATCTACGCGGTCCGCGATTCATTGCTCGCTGGAAACACTCACACGTAACCGTTTCAGAGGTTCGTGATGCGATTGCCATGCTGGAGTTTAAGAATAAAGATTCCAGCGATATCGAGCTGATTCATAAGGAGATTAGCAACGCCCGGCGTTCAGCACTTGGGAGGCTTGAGGAATGATGATTCTGGCCTTCTTTGGTGATAATCACCAGATTCAATCGAAGGTGGTGCACTACCTTGATCAAACGATTAAAGGATTTGTTATCGATCATATTGATAACGATAGCAAACATCTATCTGTAGATCAGAAAATTGGACGTGTGCAGCGACTGGTTGCCAGCCGTAACAGACGTGACACCGTAACAGTAGTCACGGGGATAACGGAGGTCATGGAGTACCAGATGTTGCTGCATCGTGGAGCTGTTTTCTGCGTTCTTCCTGGCATTCTGCCAGCAATTCTTGCTCGTGGTTTGGTCCCTATTGATGAGTCGTTTTTATATGTAACCCCAAGCCGTTCCCTTCTGGATACGGAGGCGAAGCGTCGCATTTATATGATGCCGGACGAGGCATTTTCTGAATGTTACCGCCGTGAAATGAGGTTGGGTAAACGAGAAGTGTCTGTTGTTCGTGATGGCAGGTTTTTAAGAAGCCGCACGGTGAAAAGCACCAGAAATGACGGGGGCCATCAATGAGTAGTTATGTTCGCGGTGCTGCGATGCATTGCCAGAATCCCCAATTCTGGCGCTTTCTGACCAGTAAAACAGGGAAGAACGTTTCAAACAGTTCTGAGGCCTCTGTGATTCTGCGTGAGTTTTGCGGGATCTCATCCCGTAAAGAGCTGGCAAAGAACTACGCGGCCAGAAGCATGTATGTCCAGTTAATCAACGAGTTCAACCTCTTTATCAATGGTAAGGGGCGCTGATGAACGGACGTACACCAACGAAGAAAGAGAAACTTTATATACAAGCGGTGCTCACTCACGTGGGTTGCATAGCTTGCATTATTGATGGCCGTGAAATTGAGAATCCAGAGCTGTGGACGGAGCTACATCACGATCCTGATTACGGCAGCGTTGATGAGAATTGCCACTTCCATAGCTTTGGGTTGTGCGCACCACATCATCGCGGTGTTGTGCCTGGTGGTGGGCGCGTGCCTCCGCATATTGCCGTTCGTCACCCTCCCCTGAGTAATTGTGCTCGCTTTGTTGAGCGTTATGGCACCGATGAATTTTTGTGTGCGCAGACGTGGGAGCTGTTGCCGCAGTCAGTTAAAGACGAAATTGGGTTTGATCTTAGTCTTGGTGAAGTACCAGGGGATACCAAATGAGATATACCGGCTTTCGCAAACCAGCGACCAGGAAAAGCAAATACGGCAATAAAAAAACTGTTGTCGATGATATCGCTTTTGATAGCAAAAAAGAGGCTGATTACTACTGCGAACTGAAGCTACTGAGAAAAGCTGGCCGCGTTGTGACGTTTCTTATGCAGGTGCCTTTTCATCTGCCTGGTGGTGTCGTTTATAAACTTGATTTCATGGTGTTTTATGACGATGGGACGATTGATTGTGTCGACACTAAAGGTGTGCGAACAGACGTCTACATCATGAAGAAAAAGCAGGTAGAGGCGCTTTATCCCGTCACGATACGGGAGATCTGAACAGTGAGACGCGATCTGGATAGCTTGTTTGAGCTATGGGCGCTGTGGGTGCGCAATGGCTGCAACGCCCGTAGCGGTTTCGCGTCGATGTTAGAAATGATGATGGTTACGCGCTGCCAGTTTACCGGAGGGGGCGGCGCACCAAATGACTCACTGGAAACCAGTATCGAGGGAGCGGTGACGGCCCTCACGGTAGTTGATGAGACTGCGGCGCTGGTTGTCCGAATTGAATACGGGGCGTGGGAGATTCGGGGCCTCGACATAAATGCACCGCATATTGATAAAGCCCACGCCCTTTCTCTTAGTCTCAGACAGTATCGCCGGAAGCTGGCAAAAGCCAGGGCGTATGTTGTCGACTATTTGAAAAAGCGAAGAGAGTAAAAGTGTCATTTTGAGCTGTTTTGATGGTGTGTAGACATCGGGAACATCGAAAATCTATAAATATATAATTATAGATTTATATAAAAGTGCTTTACAGGTGGGAAAAAATTTCCTAAGGTTATACCCGAAACCGAGCGATACCCGCCCTGGTTAAACCGGAGAAATCTGATGAATAAACAAGAAATTATTTCTGACTGGATCAACAACCCTAACAGCCTGTTAAGCACTGATACTGGCTACCTATTACGCCATGTTAATGGTCGTATGGTCAAAAGCGATGAGCACGAAACCTTTTTCTTTGTTGAAGACGATGGGCGCATCTATGAGGATGGTTACTCTTATGAAGCCCAAACTGGTTGTATCCCTGCGGAGCTGGTGGACGTAACAGAAGATCTGCGCAAAGCATGGCTTGAACAGCAGCAGCGCGGAGATGATTACGTAAACACCTATCAGGAACGCCAGAACGCGCGTCTTGCCCGATATATTGCTCGTGCAGAAAAAGCCAGAAAAGAAGGTGCGGTAGCGCATAAGCGAGCGCATGACCTGTTGGATGTGATCCCGTTAGGCCAGCCGATTTTAGTTGACCATTATAGCGCGAAAGGCCATCGCCGCCGTTTGTCTAAAGCTGATGCGTTATTAAGAAAAGCGTTTGTTGAATGCGAAAGTAAAGCATCACACTACGAGAGCAAAGCCGCAGGTGTTGGTCGTAATGGAATTTCGTCTGATGATCCTGATGCGCTATTTAAGTTGCTTCGTAAGCTGCAAGGCTGCATGAAGTCACACGTCAAAATGAAGGCCGCAAATAAGGCCATTCGCAAATACAAAAAAGACCAATTACAGCAGCTTTCTGCATTAATCGATCTCAGGTTTACAGAAAGCGAAGCCAAAGAGTTACTGGCCGGAGATTTCTGTGGGCGCATCGGATTCCCTTCATACGCACTGAGCAACAATAACGCCGAAATCAAACGACTACAGAGCCGTATTAAGGAGCTTGAATCGGTCAAGTCTGTAACAGGAGCACAGCGCGAAGAATACGACGGCTTTTCTATGGAGATAGATCCAGAGGATAACCGCATCCTGTTTTATTTCCCTGGCAAACCAGAGGCAAACATTCGTTCGCTGCTTAAATCACGCGCCTTTAAGTGGAGTCCAACCCGTAATGCATGGGTTCGCAAGATTACTCCAAACGCCCTGGCTGATGCCCGATATCTAAAAGAATCGCTATTGAAAGCCTGACAGTAAGCCTACGGCGGGACGTCTCCCGCCGTATATAGAATTATATATTTATATAAATGTATAAGGATGCCTCGACAATGAAACGCAAAATTATTAACCCCCAAGATGTGATTAATTTCCTGACCGATCACCCATGTTCAAAAGTGGACGTAATCGCGGAGCACATTGGTGTGTCGCAGAACTCTATGCGTTGCAGACTGAGAAGCATGGTTGCCGAAGGACAGATAACAACCAGGAAAATAAATGGTTGCCTGTACTACTCCGCTAAACCGGAATTGCCATTTGGCATGAATCCTAACTCCATGTTGTTTAACACCTTATTAGCCAAAGTTAAGCCGTTGAGAGGGGCTGTGGCATGAGCATCAAAACACATACCGGAATAATCATTACCAATGATGGTGAGAAAAAAGTGAAGTTGCGCGAGACGCCGACAACCTGGTGTGTTGGTCCGAAAGAAACATATCGCAAGGAAGATGGCCGTCGTTGTGGGGCACCACTTTCCCGCCGTCGCCTCCTTTTGAGCACGATAAAACCTATCGGGCAGGTTGAGCAACCAACGACTCCGGTAACGAAGATTTCAGACAAGAGTCTGGCAAACCTGATCGCCGATGCGGACAAGGTGCTGGAGCGGAACACCCCAGTAGCCGATGAAGAATGGTGGCAGGATTTCCGAGCCGCAATGCTAGAGCTTCAGGAACGTCGTCGGGAGGAGTTGAAGTGAGCAAGAAAAATGCCGGATGGGTCAGGCCAATGAAGGCGAATAAACATCATTATTTTAATGAAGGTGAAGTGACCAGCATTTGCGGCCGTTGGATGTATTTTGGTGATTACCGTGAGCCAGACACTTTTGAGAGT
Organism: Escherichia sp. HH091_1A; assembly: GCF_030295175.1. Taxonomy (NCBI): domain Bacteria; kingdom Pseudomonadati; phylum Pseudomonadota; class Gammaproteobacteria; order Enterobacterales; family Enterobacteriaceae; genus Escherichia; species Escherichia sp. HH091_1A. The sequence goes on from NZ_AP025749.1 coordinate 14,698, forward strand.
CCTGATGATTGCGTGTCTTGTCGCCGGAAATTGAACAAGGTGGCTTCTAAATGAAAGAACGTGGTGTTGTTTTTAATGACGATATGGTTAGGGCCATCCTCGAAGGAAGGAAGACGCAGACTCGCCGACCTGTAAAAAATGTCAGGGCCGATAACTGCCTGGTTATCCGTAAACCGACAAAGAAACGCAATGGTGTCTATACCCACGTTATGGATGCACCTGAACATGGTTTATGCCCGTTCGGTAACGTTGGTGATCGCATATGGGTCCGTGAAGCGTGGGCGATATTAGGCAATGAGGATGGTTGCAGTGTGGACTGGAACGACAACCTTTGTCGTGGCGATGAGAAGAACGCAGCAAGGATTTATCGGGCCAGTTGTGAGCAAAAACCGGGGGATTATGGCTTATGGTCGATACCCGATGATGCCGACTGGAAGCCTCACACTGTGAATGAAAAGTTTGATGGCGGGTGGTGTCCATCAATTCACATGCCGCGCTGGGCTTCGCGTATTTTGCTGGAAATTACCGACGTGCGTGTGGAGCGGCTGCATGACATGAGCGAGGCAGATGCTAAAGCAGAAGGCGCAACTCCGGCGACGTACAAGATTACGCCACCTGAAGCTGTTTATCGCGTTGGCTTTGGTGATATCTGGCGCGGTATTTACGGGCAAGAGAACTGGCTATCTAACCCGTGGGTATGGGTAATTGAGTTTAAGCGTATTCAGGAAGCATAACTATGAGCAAATCACTTAACGCACGCTGCATCCGTCGCTGGACCGTCGAATTTAAAGGTCGCTGCGACTCAAAATATAGCCCGTATTGGCGTAAGCGTGACCTGCGGGGGTACATCCGTGAGGTTGCACTGACCACCGCGGATTGCATGGTCGAGCGTATGGCTGAGGATAATGCGATGGTAGATTTTCAGGGGGCTAATCGAGGATGGTCGCCGGAGTTCTCTGCCTGGTACCACGAACGCCGTGAACAGTATCTCAAAGAGGCGCGCGACCATCTGAACGAAGACGCCACCAATGACGAGGTTGACGAGGAGATTCAGAACGAGCTGGAGGCCTGGAATGACTAACAGCACAGCAATTAACTATCAGGCACTGCGTGAGGCGGCACAGAACGCGAAAAAGAATTACAAGCGAGGCGAGCAAGCTGTTGCCGAATTTGAGTCCTTGATAACGCCACACATTGTGCTGGGGCTTCTGGATGAACGGGAAAGAAACCAGCAATACATAAAACGCCGTGACCAGGAGAACGAGGAAATTGCGCTAACGGTAGGGAAGCTGCGTGTTGAGCTGGAAGCCGCAGAGAAGCGCAACGCAAAATTACAAAGCGAGAATGCATACATCCGCAACAGGTACAAAGAACTGGACCTATTAATCGGGAAAAACATTCTGGTCATGCAGGCTGCCATTATCGAATGGCAATCGACTGGCGACGCTAAAAGCGGACTGGCATGGATTTATAACACACTGTTTGGTCCAGGCGAATTGCCGGACGAATCTGAGAAAGATGCTCAGGCCTACTTTAATCGCAAATATGCACCGATTGACGAAAAGCTCATGGAGCTTCACAAGTGGTTTTGGGAACAAAGTGAAGCCGAGCGCGCCGCTGGAATTCGCACCAAAGGAGACGCAGGAGAGCAAAACGATGAAAAACCGTAAAGCTAAGATGCTTATCTCCCGTGTATACAGACTTTGCTATCCCAGCCAGTGGTTGAGAGTTAGCAATCGCCGTGTGGTGTTGTTCTCATTTTCTGGAATTGCCAGAGAGGGAGTAAAAGAGAAGCGCAGCGCGGCGCAAAACCGCTGGAAAAACCACTTATATAAGCTGTAGTGAGAAACCATGCGCTTACGAGCAGTATTCAGATATTCAGAGCGGGTAATGAAGCACATACAACCGAAAACATGGCAGAAACTGGACTCTATGGGAGTTAAGTTGGAGAAGATTACTCAACTTAAGCAGTGGCATATCGGCGAATATTATGGAAGTCCTGGTCGGGATGTTCGGTTGGTAAAAAGTTGAACATTGCTTTTTTATTGATCGATTAACCACGATATGAAGGTTTTTTTATGGGAAAACCTTGTTTTAGGTGGTAACTGGGTGTAGTGTTTCATTTAACGTAGTAAAACTGCGTTAAGCGATTACCGCGTAATTTGTTGCTTTATGAAGCCCTGCCTTTTTCGGCGGGGCTTTTTTTTTAACGAGGATTTCAATGTCAGCAGAACCAATTTCCGGTACGGCCGTTGCTGCTGGTGGCCTGATGGGTGCCAGCGTTTTTGGTATTGCAACTGGTATTGATTACGGCGTTGTATTCGGGGCATTTGCTGGCGCTGTTTTCTATGTTGCTACAGCGGTGAATATTAGCCGTCTCAAGCTGATTGGCTATTTCTTTACATCGTTCATTGTTGGAGTGATTGGAGCGCCGTTAGTTGGCTCATTTCTTGCCAAATGGACCAGCTACAACGATCGACCTCTTGATGCGCTTGGTGCGGTTATTGTGGCTGCATTGACAATTAAAATCCTCACGTTCGTAAACAGCCAGGATCTCGGTAGCATCTTTGGAATGCTTTCCCGCTTACGTGGAGGGGGTTCAAATGGTAAGCAGTGACCCGTCAGCACTGATTAATGCGGTGCTTTGCACAGTAATAGTAATGGCGCTGATGCTTTATCGACGGAAAGACTCCAGGCATCGTCCATTTGTTTCCTTTCTGGCTTATATCTACGTCATTGTATACGCCAATGTTCCCTTCCGTTATGTGTTCGGTCTTTATCAAGAATCCCACTGGCTGGTGGTTATTGGAAATCTGATTATCTGCATCGTTGTTCTGTATTTCAGGGGCAATCTGGCGCGGATAGTTGACGCATTAGGATTTAATCATGACCAAAGATGAGATTTTTAACAGCATTCTTGGAAAAGAGGGCGGCTATGTGGATCACCCTGACGACAAGGGAGGCCCAACAAAGTGGGGCATTACTCAGAACACTGCCCGTGCTCATGGATACCGTGGCGATATGCGCGATTTAACCCGCGAACAGGCACTAGAAATCCTTGAGGCTGATTACTGGTACGGACCACGCTTTGATCAGGTGGCCGCATTATCCTCTGATATTGCCGCAGAGCTGTGTGATACCGGTGTGAATATGGGGCCAACAGTGGCGTCCAAAATGCTTCAACGCTGGCTGAATGTGTTCAATCTGCGTGGGAAGCTGTATCCCGATTTGGATGCAGATGGACGAATCGGTCCACGTACCATTAATGCGCTGCGTGCTTATCTTGGGAATCGGGGAAAAGACGGCGAACGGGTGATGCTGACGTCGCTGAACTGTACGCAGGGCGAACGCTATCTGGAGTTGGCGGAGAAGCGCGAGGCGAATGAGTCGTTTGTCTACGGCTGGATGAAAGAGCGAGTGGTGGTATGACTGGTTTGAAGGCCGTTTTGTCATTTATTGGCACAATTATATTGGTTGCATTCGGCGCGTTTGGTTTTGGTCGTATGAAGGGGCGAGAAAAGGCCGAAGATGAAGCTGAAAAGCAGCGCATTAATGAGAATGCAGCCGCCGTAAAAGCCACTGCGGAGCGGCGTATAGAAGTGACAAAAGAGGTGGGCAATGTACAGCAGAGTGTTAACCATATGGCTGATGACGATGTTGATCGCGAGCTGCGGGAGTCGTGGAAGCGTCCCGGTGGTGGTTGATACCGCCTGTGATTGGGTAAAGCCCATCTACCTGACTGATCACGATATCGATGTTATGGACCGCCAGACAAAGAAAGATATTCTGGCTCATAACAGGGCATGGGAAATCAACTGTCCAAAGTAATATATATTTCTATAATTATATAAATATATAGTTACAACATTCTATGCGCTTTTCTCATTAGCGCATGCATCAACCATGTTTGTCTGATATGCCGCCGCGCCCAAAAATCCTGAATTTATTGGCTGGGATTTTCGTGCGCGGCGCCACACCAGACAAACAGATCAAATATGGCCCCTTAGCTCAGTGGTTAGAGCAGGCGACTCATAATCGCACGGTCATCGGTTCAAATCCGGTAGGGGCCACCAATTCACTCTCACACATAAAGATAAGCGCGGTGGAGTTACTTCCTTCGTGCTCATCTTTATGCGTGCCTGGTGCGCATTTCGGGCGAACGTGGGGCTAAGTTACAGGCAGGGCCTGTTATCCGCAAAGGGGTAAAAGCTGGAGCGGCGCGGAACTGTAGCCGTGTTACCAAAACAGCGTTGTCGGGCGATATCCGGCACACAACAGGCAAGGGCATTAATCAGTCTGGTTAGTGCCCTTTTCGTTGTGTTTGCTGTAGAGCTGGCCAGCGTTATGACTGCCGGAGATAAGCGCCGGAGGCACAACTAACATGGAGGCAATTGCATTGTTTAATCTGATTTATGCAGATCCCCCCTGGGAATACAAAGACAAGTGTAAGGATGGGAATCGTGGAGCTGGTTTTAAGTATCCAACGATGAAAGCTGAGGAGATTGCTCGTATTCCTGTCTGGCAGCTTGCTAATCCTGAATCGTGTTTGTTGGCCATGTGGTGGGTTCCGACTCAGCCAGAAGAAGCGTTGCTGGTGGTGAAAGCATGGGGATTCAGGCTGATGACCATGAAGGGCTTCACATGGAACAAATGTGGTAGCCGACAGCCAGATAAGCTGGTGATGGGGATGGGGCATATGACTCGTGCGAACAGTGAAGATTGCTTGTTTGCGGTAAAAGGCAAACTGCCGACTCGCCTTGATGCGGGGATCATTCAGTCGTTTACATCGCCTCGTCTGGAACATTCACGGAAGCCTGATGTGGTTCGTGACAAGCTGGTAAGACTGTTAGGTGATGTTCCTCGTATTGAGCTGTTTGCTCGCGGTGATTTACCTGATGGCTGGCATGGCTGGGGCAACCAGTGCAACGGAGGTATCCAGTTGCATGATGCTCTCTGGCAAGTGTCATAGAATTATATAATTATAGATTTATATAAAAAGTGCTTTACAGGTGGGAAAAAATTTCCTAAGGTTATAACCGAAACCGAGCGATACCCGCCCTGGTTAAACCGGAGATAACCCGATGAAAGTACAAGACCGTGAAGTAGTAAAAAACCTCCTGCAATACCTGACCTCAAAAAACCTGACTGGCAGCGTTGAGTTCCGTGAAGCGTTAAAACATTTCAACGTCACTACGGTTTATCGTTGGGAAAACAAACATTCTGAAAGACCGTATGTGGTGGATGTTTTTGCGCCTGATATTGAGTGCGGTTTTGAGCGCCATTCATTCAAAAAGAAACATTCCGCTGATGTTTTTTGTGAGGTTGTATGTGCGGCAGGAGATGATGAGTGATGCGTATTTCCTTCAAACGTGCGACTGAGCAGCAACGCAAAGAGTTCCTGGCTGATGATGTAGCGGCCGTTTATGACCTCATGAAAGAGGTTGTGGAATCAGGGAACTACACGGCGGCAAAGATGCTTAAACTGCAATTCTTGCTGGGCGACCTGAAATACAAATCCGAAGTTGTCGCCGGACGACGCGAGCATTAAACCGTAACGATAACGAACAACGAGCCTCGGCAATTGCCGGGGCTTTTTTACATCCAGACAAAGGAGAACATGGGATGCCTTCGACAAGCACCAAAAAAGAAATGGCGATTAGTGATGTGCTTTACGCGCTTTCGATTATGTGTGACGGAGCAATGATGAGGATGAAAGTCCTCCATGAAGCATACGGAAAAAGTCACGATGAGGCAGCCAAAGAGTGCCTGAATGAGATTGTGGACTTCCTTGATAGTTATCGGTCGCTGATAGCTCTCGATAACCAGCCGCAAGCCGAAGAATGCCAGAAGCGCGAGTATAAAACGATATATGGGAATAAGTTCTCCTGTCTAAGCGAGTTGGCTGCAAAGGTGGCCGACATTCTGGAGAACAACGGCGGTCGAATGCGTCAGGTTAGCTATCTGGCTGAATATGAATCTCTAATCATGTTAGTTGATTATTTAGTTGATACCGGAGCTTTACAGCTCAACTGCGTAAGGCTATCTGGTCATCCGATAAAAATGAATGGAAGGATATAACCGTGGACTTGCCGAGTGATTTGTTCTGGTTTCCGCTTCCAATAAGAGATTTGTTGGTATTTCTGGCTGGCGCTTACGTCTGGAGAAAAGCGAAAGACACCTCGTTATCTTTGAGGTTTGTTTTAGCTATATCGGTAGGAACCGCGCTGGGGACGGCGTATCTCTTGACATTACTGGAGATATTCATTGAAGAATGGATAGTTTCATGAATGGTGTTGGCATTTTTCTGATGGTTGTGGCCGTGTGTTTTTGTATCTCGCTGGTGGTTATTGCTGGTGTCCTGTGGCGCATCTTAGTGGCGCAGAGAGCTTTTCGGCGTAAGCGGGAGCAATTGCGGTCAGGGTGCGTTTCATTCAAGTCAATGAGATAGATGTAGGGTTATTTATATGATGCATTTAAAAAATATCAGTGCGCCGCTTATTGATCCCCGCGGCAAACATCCAGATGTGCTACCGCTTTTTACTGAAGACGGAAGAAATTGGTATGAGGAGCAGAAGAAATTTCAGCCTCACACTTTAAAGATGATGTATGACAATAACGGCATTATCCGCAGTGTTTCGAAAGATGTATCGTTGCTTTGCCCGGATGGGATGAGTGTTATTGAGTTACCTGATACCGATGAGTATCGAAAAGTAGATAACACAGGTGATTGGCTCGTCAAAGATGTTCAAATTGTGAAGCGTGAAGGTCCAGAGCAGCGAGAAAACTCACCGATATCTATTGGTGCAGAGTCTGTTCCGTTTAAGTTTGAATTATCCCAACTGGTAACAATGCGTATCAGTGACGAATGGGGAGAAGTTCAAGCCCGTGCTCAGTATGCAAATGGCGAAAACCAGTATCTGATTCACTATCAGGCGGCTGATGGCCGTGCTACTACAGAGTGGTTCGGTGAGTCGATGCTGATTGCGATGGAGGATAAACGTCATCCTGGCTGTCCTGTTTTTGCCTGTATTGATCTGCCAGAAGGCGCGGTACTTGAAGACGACAAAGAAGAATGGTCGCCTGATGGCGAACTTGTCATTACCGGAATCGTGGATGGTAAGCCGAGATACTCTCGCATTGAGGTAAATAACGGCCACATCTGTTTGATACCAGAGTAACGCATTACAGCAGCTCTTGTGCTTATCAGGGGCTGCGATAATGCGCAAACCAAAGCTGCCTCATTAACTCCAGCTCATTGTGGAGTTAATGCTGGTGGCTTTTTTATTACTGGAAGGTGGGCGACCGCCGTCAGTTGCGACCTGACGACAGTCATTCATACCCACAGGGTGCCGTGGATACAAACCGAGGCCCACTTGCTTGCACAAGCGAGGGGATTTTAGCGGATAAACGGCATGACAAAACAACTTAATGTGGTTTCTTTACCACTTTCTGTGTTGATTGGTTATGAAAAGAACGCTCGCACACACTCCGTGGAGCAGGTAGATCAGATTGTTGCCAGCATACAGGAGTACGGATGGACTAATCCGATCCTGATAGACGAGAACAACGTTGTAATTGCTGGTCATGGTCGAATTGCTGCGGCCACTCAGTTGGGGATGGATGATGTTCCCTGCATTGTTCTGGCTGGGCTAACGGAGAATCAGAAGAAGGCATATCGTCTGGCCGACAACCGTATTCCGCTGAATGCTGGTTGGGATGAAGAGTTGTTAAGCGCGGAGCTTGCAGATCTTGCGGCCGATGATTTTGCTCTGGACTCAATTGGTTTTACTCAGCGCGAACTGGATAACTTATTGAGTGTGGCGGTCTACGATGACACAGAAGGTATGGATATCCCATTTGAGAAGGATGAGGCCAAATCAGGCGTAAAAGTTCAGTACCTGTCATTTGGAGGTCATAAAATCCCGGCAACGGATGAGGAAGCGGATCGTTTTGACTGCGCGGTGTCTCGTTATGTTGATGATAATGGCAGCTATATCGGATTTGTATCCGCATTGCTGGCTGGGGAGGTGTGCTGATGCTTCACCTCAATTACGACATAACGCACCTACGCGGCGCGGAATATAACCCGCGTTTTATCGGTGAGGATGATCTTGCGAGGCTGGCGGAAAGCGTCAGGGAGCTGGGGCTTGTGAAGCCATTGATAGTGCGCGGCGATTTGCTGGTGGCGGGACACCAAAGGACGAAGGCGCTACGTAAATTGGGAATAACGCGTGCTGCGGTGTATGTGTTGCCCTGTGAAACGACGGTATACGACGAAGTACGGTTTAACCAACTGCATAACGGAACGGATTTTGATAGCGGAGATGAGCGTTGCAGGGTGTCCGGTCTGGAAGATAAGCATGGTTTTGTTCAGGTATCGGCAAGCCAGATCTCAGGCAATATGCGCGCGAAAATGGCATATGTTCGAAAGAACATAGCGGAACTGGTTATCAAGTATGGTCCGTGGGGTGGTTGTGTTGCTACTCAGTCTGGTGAGGTTATTCACTGTGCTCAGTATGCATTAGCAGCGAAAATGACGCGCACACCGCTAACGGTGTTTGTGATCCCTGATGTTGAGAAGGAAAAATACCAAAGTTATCTGAATAAAACTTATGGTGTATTTGAGTATTCTCATCTGGAGAAAACAACATACATCCAGACGTATGCGCAGCTTATGCGGTTGCGTAATGGTGGCAGCCTGAAATCAAATCTGTATGAGTCGTTGATCCTCCCGATCATTGCTAAGACGCCAAGAGGAATTGATTTTGGTTCGGGGCAGGGAGACTACGCGCGAATGCTCAGGGCAAAGGGATATAACCTGCATGATCTCGAGCTTTTCCGCCGTAAGGGCGCTGGAAACACTCTGGATAGGGCTGCAACAAACCGAATGATTGATACGCTGGTGGACGACTTAAAAACGCGAGGGCGTTACGACTACGTGATTTGCGATAGCGTTTTGAACTCGGTCGATAGTGTCGAGGCTGAATGGTCCGTTCTGACGGTTCTGAAAGGCCTGTGTAAAGCTGGTGGGTCAATATTCTTTTCTGGTCGTAGCCGTGGAGAGCTGGAAACAGTCCTGAAGCAAACACAAGCGGCGAGTTCCAAAAGCCGGCTTTATTTTATTGATCATAACGGTTTTACCGCGTTGTACCGGAAGGGGCACTGGTTTTACCAGAAGTTTCACTCTGATGATGAAGTGAAGCAGTTGTGTCGTGTACATGGTTTCAGGATTAAGCGGTCAATATTCAACTGTAAGAGCTGGTATTTGCACGTCATTAACGATGATTCCCTTAGTTGGGCGAGTCTGGAGAAAGCTGTTCGTTTTGAGTTTGAGTTGCCGTTGCCTGGTGGTTCAACAATCGGACGATCTGATGATGTGCTGGCGGCTTTCCGGCCGTTGATTAAGTAGTGTGTAGGAGGCGCTGGTGGCTGACAGAATTGAGATAAAGATGGATTTTTCTTCTCAGGATATTCAACGACAACTCCAGCGCCTTGAAGAACGCGAATTGCCGTTCGCAATGGCGCTTGCGGCAACCAGAACGGCAAAGGCTTCTCAGGCTGCGATTAAGAATGAAATTAATCGGGTATTTGACAGGCCCACGCCGTGGATTCAGAACTCTACTTACGTTTTGGCCGCAAAGAAGAGTGATCCTACAGCCATTGTGTATGCTCGTGAATGGGGAGGAACGCCAGCCCCTGTAACGTTGACTCCGCAAATCGAAGGTGGCCAACGACAGTACAAACGCTCAGAAGGGGCGCTAAGGGCTGGTGGATATTTGCCTAACGGCTGGCAGCTTGCTCCTGGTCCCGGCGCAAAGCTGGACAAATACGGGAATATTTCGCGGGGGCAATTACAGCAGGTCTTATCTGGCCTAAGAGTTCAGCGAGATGCGCATCAAAATCGCCGTCAGGGCAAGTCTACGGAGTTTTTTGTTGTTCGACCTGGTACAAGTAACCCGCTTCAACCAGGCGTCTGGCAGCGCGTTGGGCGGCGTCCTACGTTGATCCTTACGTTTATCCAGCAACCTAACTATTCGCAGCGTCTTGATTGGCATGGCGTGGCGCTGCGTGCTGGTGAGGATGCGTTTGCTGATGAAGTCACAAAGGCTATTGATGACATTCTTTCTAAGACCTTCTCTCGTTAATCATCTTGTTATGCAGAGTGTATTCACTGTGTTCTGTAGCGTCGCTCGCTGGCTGTCTGTGGGGGAGCACGAGCATCGTTTCATCGTCCGGCAGAATTGGGTCCTTCTGGCCAAAAGCGTTGGATGCGGGTCATTCGAACCCCGATGTTCGGCTAGCTAAACGTGAAAAAAGTTAGGTTAAAAGTTGCGGTAAAAGAAATTTACTCATCTCATTGAAAAATATCGGGAAAACGTGATTTTTTGCTGTATTTGTGCTGGTAAAAAGAAAGTAGAAAATTTTCTTTTAGATCATCAAGATACGCGCAGATCTTTAACCAATGTGATGTTGTTCTGATAAAAATCGTTATAAATCATGCAAATACATCCAATCTTTTAACCAAAACACCATCTCAAGATCCTTTTTACTTATAAAAACTTAATAAAATCAGATGATTATGCTGGTTTGTGTGATTTTTTATGAGTAAAAAGATCGTCATTTTTCTCTTTTAGTATCAATAAGTTAAACAGTTTTCTTTAACCTGTTGTGTTATGGCGGTTAAAAAATGGCTCTAAAAATCGAATATTTACCAGTCGGTAAGCTGCTCAGATACGCCAAAAATTCACGGACTCATTCAGATGAGCAGGTTGAACAGTTGGTGAACAGTATCCGTGAGTTCGGTTTCACTAATCCTGTGCTGATCGATGAAAAGAATGAACTGATTGCGGGGCATGGTCGGCTTGCAGCAGCCGAAATTCTGGAAATGGATAAAGTTCCGGCGATTCGGTTGAGTAACCTTTCTGAAAAACAGAAGAAGGCTTACAGGATTGCAGATAACAAGCTGGCCTTAAATGCTGGCTGGGATATGCAGCTTCTGGCCGAAGAAGTCAAAGAGTTAATGGATGATGATTTTGATATTGATCTGCTTGGGTTTAATGATGCAGAGCTTGACGAAATGTTAAGCGATGAACAGCCGCAGGAAGAAGACGATAATTCTTCCCCTGTTGTTCAAATTAAGTACCTGGCTATTGATAAAGAACGTATTCCCGCGACGGATATGGAAATTGCATTGTTGCTGGATGTTTATCGTCAGTACCACGACGCGCATGAAACGCATGAGGGATTTGTTCAGTATCTTGCTAATGGTTGCAAGTAATGGCCATCGTCAGTAAGTCAGAGTTTGCTCGCCGGAAAGGTATTTCTCCGGCAATGGTTACGAAGCTCTGTCGTTCCGGTCGCATTCCAGTGCTGAAAAGCGGCAAGCTGGATTTTGATAAAGCCAGTGCGGCTTATGAAGCGAGCCGACAGGTTGGTCGTGAGGTATCTGCTGAAAATGGAAAAAGAGGGCATGGGATATCTTCGGAACAACCAGAGTTACCCGCTGATGATGCCGGATTAGCTGGTGGTACTTCCGGTGTTGCGGTGCAATTCAACAAGGCTAAGACCGCAGAAAAAATTTATCAGGCAAAGCTGAAACGCCTTGAATTTGAAGAAAAGGAAGGCTCTCTCATCGCTAAAGATGCGGTCAGGGATGATGCATTTCTGGCAGCTAATGAATTGCGTAGCCGCTTATTTAGTATTGCTCCAAGAGCAGCTCCCCGTTGTGAAGGCAAAACAGCCAGGGAGATCGAACGCATTATTGAAGACGAGATTAATTTTGCGCTTCAGGCGCTCCAGGAATCCCGATTTATTAAGCAGGAAGAATAAACCTCATGGGCGAAACAGTATGGAGCACCGCTTTTTTCCGTGCGCTTCGCCCTAAATCACGGCTAACTGTTTCCGAATGGGCTGATAAGTATCGTCATGTAGCGCCGGGAACGTCTCCAGAGCCAGGGCCGTGGCGTACAAGCCGAGTGCCATATTTGCGTGAACCAATGGATGTTATTGGTGACGCTGATACAGAAACAGTAGTGATGCAATGTAGCTCGCAAATTGGTAAATCCGAATTACAGCTAAATGTTATGGGTTACTTTGCAGATCAGGAGCCATCTCCTCAGTTGATGATTTATCCAACGGTAGAGGCGGCTGAGGCTTTTTCAAAAGAGCGTATTGATCCGACGTTCAAATATTCCCCTGGTTTGAAACACAAGCTGCATGAAGGGAAAGAGGGGCGCGGTGCAGCCAAAAAGTCCAGCACGACTATACGTATGAAGCATTACGCTGGTGGATATATAGCACTTGTTGGTGCTAATTCCCCAGCAGGTCTTGCATCCAGGCCAATTCGAATACTGTTAGCTGATGAGATTGATCGTTACGGTGTGACGCAGGAGGGCGACCCACTAAAACTAGGTATTCAGCGTACTACCAACTTTCATAATCGTAAGAAAGTTTTTGTTTCTACTCCTGTTTTGGAGGAAACGAGCAAAATCCACAAGTGGTTTAAGCTCTCCGATCAGCGTTACTACCATGTTCCTTGCCCATGTTGTGGCACCATGCAGGTGATGAAATGGTCGCAAGTCAGATGGGATAAGAGCGATTCAGGTGAGGCGTTACCGGAAACGGCCAGATATGAGTGCTGTGAGTGCGGCGGGATTATGCGCGGATCTGGTAAACCAGACGTTGATTGGTTGGCGAAGGGGGTATGGATAGCTGAACATACTGGAGTTAAAGGTATTGTTGGTTTTCATATTAACAGTCTTTACTCCCCGTGGGTTGCATTGTCAGAGCTGGTTGAAGAATTTACGGAAGCAACCAGAAACCGCGATAAAAATGGATTAATGGAGTTTATTAACCTTAAGCTGGGTGAGCCATGGAAAGAGGATGCTAAAGACGATATCGATCCTGAATACTTGTTGCAACGCAGAATAAGGTTTGAAGAGTTTTTACCAGATGATGTTTTATTGTTAAGTGCTGGTGTTGACGTACAGGACACGTATTTAGTTTGTGAATTGGTCGGTTGGGGAAAAGGTAAGGAGTCATGGGGGATAGAATATAAAATATTCCCAGGTGATCCCGCACAAGATGTTGTCTGGAAACAACTTGATGAATACTTACTCCGTAGCTGGTCATTCCGTGACGGTCGAAAATTACAGATTTCTTCCGTTTGTATTGACTCTGGTGGGCATTTTACGACAGAGGTATATCGCTTTACTAAGCCGAGAGAATCAAGGCGAATATACTCTATCAGGGGGCGTGGTGGGGTAGGTTTACCATTTATAGGAAAGCCAAGTAATAATAACCGTGTGGGTGCTATGTTGTTTAATTTGGGGGTTGATGATGGTAAAGGGACCATCATGGCAAGAATTAAACTACATGATCCTGGTCCTGGTTATATGCATTTCCCATTAGATTCTGACAGAGGATATGATACCGAATACTTTAAAGGATTATTATCAGAGAAGAAAATATTTGAATATAAAAATGGGCAGACAAAAGAAAAGTGGGTGAAAGTCTACGAGCGTAACGAGCCTCTTGATTGCCGTAACTATGCAACTGCCGCGATGGAAATTCTGAACCCTAATTTTAACTGGCTTGCCGAACAGGAAATGCGAGGTAATGTGTATGTGCAGAACTCGTCAGGTATACGTAGAAGACGCCGTAGAGTTATAAGTAAAGGCGTAACCATATAGAGGAAATATAAATGAACAATGAAGCATTTTCTCTGACTGAAGCCAGAGAGATGTTATCTGTCTGGCGGGAAGCATATCGCGCTATTGCTATTGGCGGTCAGTCATATAAATTTGGTACGCGGCAGTTAACTCGTGCGGATTTATCAGAAGTCAGAAAAGAGATGGATTACTGGCGTAATGAAGTAGAAAGATTATCAGCAGGTATACGCCGAGGCCCACGAATTAAACGAGTGGTGATAAGAGATTTATGAATATTCTTGATCGAGTTATTGCGCCGTTTTCACCTCAGAGGGCATTAAATCGAGCTTTGGCAAGAAAACGGTTAGAAGCACTTGAAGGTATTAATAACCTTGGATATTCACGTCATGGTGCAAGCACTCATAAAAAATCATTAAGGGGTTGGTTTAGTAAAGCTGGTTCTCCTGATGATGATATTGTTAAAAATATAGATAAATTGCGTGAGCGTTCTCGTGATCTCTTCATGGGAAACCCGCTATCGGTTGGCGCAATAAAAACTATCAGGACAAACGTTGTTGGTTCCGGTTTAAAACTAAATGCGAACATTGATGCCGATTTCTTGGGGATGACGCAGGAAGAAGCGCGAGCATGGGAAAAGCATGTTGAGCGTGAGTTTAGATTATGGGCTGATTCTCCAAATTGTGATGCATCAAGAATGTGTACTTTTGGACAATTGCAATCATTGGTCCAAATATCTGCGTTAACATCTGGCGATATATTTGCTGCGCTACCAGTTATTAAGCGTAAGGGTGTTATATATGATTTGTGCGTCTATTTAATTGAAGGTGATCGTGTTTGCAATCCAGAGGATCGTTTTATACCAAATCTTTACGGTGGCGTAGAGGTTGGTGAATTTAGCGAGCCTGTGGCGTACTGGGTTGCAAAACATCACCCAGCCGGGACTTCTGGTTTTGTAACCCGCAAGTGGGAACGTATTCCCGCATATGGGAGTAAAACAGGAAGAAGAAATATTCTGCATGTCATGCAGGATTTTGAAAGGCCTGGGCAACGTCGTGGCGTTCCTGTCCTTGCTCCTGTTATTGAAGCATTGAAGCAGTTAGGACGATACACCGATGCTGAATTGGTTGCTGCGGTTGTGTCAGGGATGTTTACTGTCTTTATTAAAACAGACGCTCCTGATGGACCAGTCGGTGAATCGGGTATCCCTCAGTACGAGCAGATCGATAACCATGATGATAACACCCAAGAAATGGGGAATGGCTCCATAGTAAGTTTGGGTGAAGGTGAGTCGATAGATACAGCAAATCCCGGGCGACCAAATACGGCATTTGATGGTTTTGTTGTCGCCATATGCCGTCAAATTGGGGCTGCTTTAGAACTCCCTTACGAACTCTTGGTAAAGCATTTTACAGCAAGTTATAGCGCAAGCAGGGCCGCATTACTTGAAGCCTGGAAAATGTTCCGTATGCGACGTGACTGGATGGTTCAGTCATTTTGCCAACCGATCTATGAGGAATGGTTGGCCGAAGCCGTTGCTAAAGGTCGTGTTATTGCCCCTGGTTTTTTTTATGGGCCTGAATATCGCGCTGCATGGAGTGGCGCTCAATGGTATGGCCCATCACAAGGCCAATTAGATCCCCTTAAAGAAGTCAAAGCTGCAAAACTGCGTGTTGAGGAAACATTCTCTACCCGTGAAAAGGAAGCGGCTGAAATGTCAGGTCTTAACTGGGAAGAAACCGCACAAATTTGTGGCAGAGAAGAGAATGCTCGCCGTGAGTTGGGGCTGATTACGCCTCCTGTTTCTGAGGTAAATGAACAAAATATGGAGACAGATGATGCCTAATTGGTGGGAAATAAAAAATAGCACGGGTGAAGATGACTCTCCGGCTGAACTTTTAATCTACGGATATATTGGCGAATTTGATGAGGTTTCTTCTTCTGACATAGTTAATAAATTAAAGGATATATCATCAAATGCTATCAACGTAAAAATTAATAGTTATGGTGGTTCTGTTTTTACTGCTCAAGCTATTCTTTCTTCATTAAAACGTCATAAGGCTAATATTACTGTTTATATTGATGGTATTGCTGCATCGGCTGCAACCATTATTGCAATGGCAGGTGATAAAGTTGTTATCCCATCTAATGCTATGATGATGATCCATAATCCGTGGACATTTGCTGCTGGTGATGCGGATGAACTACGTGATATTGCTGAGATGATGGATAAGATACGAGATAGTATTTTATCTGCATATAAGGAGAAAACAGGGCTTTCTGAGGATAAATTAATTGAACTAATGGATCAGGAAACATGGCTAAATGCAGAAGAGGCTGTAGAGCTTGGATTTGCTGACGAAGTTGAAAAACCAATGCGCTTATCCGCTTCTATAAAGGAAGGGATGCTTTCGCTCAATGGAATAACTTTTGAAGCATCAAGGTTTTCAAAATTACCTGATTCGCTCGCAAAGTTGCCACAAAATAAAAATGAATTATCTACTGAATTAAATGAACAAAATGAGGACGATGTTGTGACTCTTGATGAATTAAAAAATAAACATCCAGAATTATACAATCAGGTTTTTAATGCTGGTAAAGACGAGGGCGTTAAATCAGAACGCGAGCGCATTGAAACAATCGAGAATAGCGTGATTCCAGGTCATGACGACCTGGTTAAGAATGCAAAATTCAAAACGGGAGTTTCTGCGGCTGAACTTGCTTTGGAAATTATGAATGCAGAGCGAGCGCGTAACAAAAACTTTCTTAATCAACGGCAAGAAGACGCAAATGAGGTGAATGATTCAGTTGATGTTAATCAACCAGAAAACAACGGAGATAAACAAGCTGAAGTAGTAAAAAATGTTATTGGGTCAGTATTTAAAAACCGCGATAAAAATTAAGGTGAGTTTATGCGAGAGTCTTTTTCATTTGAACCAGATAATCTGATTATTTCTGGTGGTATGCCAGCAATTACAACAAGTATTAAACTTGCCAGCGGTAAAGTAAATCGAGGTGAGTTGCTTGCTTTTGTCAGTATTGATCAGACAACAAATGTTGTCACTGTAGCACCAATAAATCTCTCTGGTGAGGGGGTGGCAAAAGAACCGTATTGTATCGCTCAACACAGTATTGATGCGACTGATTCAGCGCAAGTTGGAACAGCATGGCTGACCGGAATGTTCAATGCACATGCGGTTATCCTTCCTGAATCAGCAAAGATTGCCGATGTATATCTGGCTTGCCGGAAGGTTGGGATATTCCTTAACACCGCACAACAAAATCCATCTGCATAATATAAAGAGGTCGTATTTTTATGCCGAATATTGATATTTTTGAACGACGTACAATGCTTGAGCCTGTTATTCAGAATTTCAAGGCTCGTCGTTTTCTTCTTCGTACCTTTTTTCCTGGTGTTCAGACCTTTAATACAAAGAAAGTTGATCTGGATTTTGTTCGCGGTGGCCGTACTATGGCTCCGTTTGTTGGTAAAGGTTTTGGCTCAAAAACCGTTGAGCGACGCGGCTTTGTAACGAGAACTCTGGAGCCACCACTTGTTGCACCTGATTTGGTAACAACAGCAGAGCTGCTTTTAAACAGGCTTCCGGGTGAGAATATTTACAACGCAAAATCGCCAGCAGAACGAGCCGCCGAGCAATTAGGTAAAGATTTGCTTGAGCTTGATGAAATGGTTAACCGCCGTGAAGAATGGATGTGTGCACAAGTCTTGTTTACGGGGCAGGTTGATATTGTTGGTGAAGGTGTGGATGACACAGTTTATTTTTGGCCTGAAGAGGAAGGAGATAAACCATATCTTGAACTGACAGGTGATGATTTATGGAGTGCTGCAAAATCAGATCCGTTGGTCAATGTTCGCAACTGGAAACGTCGGGTATCACTAACTTCAGGTTTTACACCTCGTGTTGCCGTAATGGGCGCAAAAGTTGTTGATGCTTTCGTTAAAAATGAAGCAGTAACTAAATATCTTGATAATCGCCGAAAAGAGCTTGGGTATATTGAGCCTAAGGAGTTAGAAGAAGGCGTAACTCATTATGGCAATCTTGAAGGTGTCGATTTTTATGGTTACGACGAACTTATTCGCAATGATAAAACAGGAAAACCAGAACCATTAGTACCGGAAGATAAGATCCTCTTTGGCTCTCCTGGTCGAGGAACGATGCTGTATGGTGCTGTAGAGCTTGTAGATGACGCCGAAAAGACTCTAACGATTGTTGAGTCACCACGAGTTCCAGACACCTGGGTAACTCGTAAGCCGGCTGGCCGTTATGTTGCCATGAAGTCATCTCCACTGCCTAATCCTGGTGTGGCTGATGCCTATCTGGTGGCTAAGGTGGTTTAAATGGCCAGACTGATTAAAAACATTGATACGATAAGCCACGGCTCGCTAAAAGCGGGCCGTTTGCTTAATGGGCTAATGGATAACTCCAGAATTGCCGAACTGATTGCGTCAGGACATGCTATTGCCACCGAAGAGGATGGTGATTTGGCATCGGCCGGGGGCTATGATGCTGCTAAGTTAGCTTTTGAGCATGGATACGCATCTGCTGTTAATGATGCTGTGGACGCGGGGTTGATTACGCGAACGGAGGCGGGTAGCTGTGTATTCGAGGTTGAGTTTGAGGATGATGGCGGCAATGAGGAAACGGTTGCTGATGATTCATCTGAATCTGTAGCTACTTCTGATACCAGTAATGCGAAAAAATCAACGCAAAAAAAAGGTAATAAGAAGTAATGAACTCCTTCAAAGAGGTTATAGCGCAAGATATTTCTGCAATATTCCTCAATGAAAAAGAGTTTGCCGATACATATAACATAGACGGCAAGGATATCCTTGCCGTTATTGATACAGACCTTATTCATGAGCGGAATAAACGCTCATATGCTGAGTTTGCAGAGGGAATAAATCAGGGGCAAATAATATTATTTGTTTCAAGAAAAGATTTTCCTGTTCTCCCTGTCAAAGACCAGTCAATGAAAATCAACGGTAAAAATTATATTATTGATGAAGTATCAGATAATGTTGGTGTATTGGAAATAACTCTCACTGTTAATACTAACAGAGGAATGCCGATTTGATTAATCTTTTGATAGATGCAATAAAAAATCGGTTGGAACATGAGGTTTTCCATGATTTATTAGTGCAGGGGCCTCCTTATGATGAAACAGACAGCGATATTAAATTGTTTGTTCCAACAATATTTAAAGGGTACTTGCCTCCTAAATCACAACCATCTCCAGATAAACCGCCAGAATTTCCTCATGTGATTATCAGGCCCACGGAAGGAGGAATGCAGCCTGAAACGGATGAAGTTAAGGTTAAGTTTCTTCTAGGTGGTTTTTGTGAGGACCATACTGGATATGAATGGGTAATGGCTCTTCTTGAAAGGATGATGTTTCATTTTCAGGAGAAGCCTTTACTTGAAGAGAAATTTCTCTTTCAGGGTGATATCAGATGGCGAATGTTTGATGATCAACCATATCCATATTGGATAACGGAAGCAACTGGAACGTGGCTAGTATTAAAGCCTCAGAATATTCAGTCTCAGGAGTTTATCTAAATGGCTAATAAGAAAAGTAGTAAAGAAGATATAGAAAAGAAGGAAGATGTTGCTCAAACATTTGTATATATAGGACCAACAATCCCTCAACTCTCAATTTTGAAGCATAAACTATTTAAGAATGGTTTATCTCCAGAGTGTAAAAAATTAATATCACATATTCCTGGTGCAAAGTGTTTGTTTGTGGCAACCAGTGATTTTGCAGATGCAGAAAAAAGACTTTCTGATAAAACCAGTGTCGAGTATGTAATGTACTCTAGAGTTTCTTCTTCTATCATGGAGATTAAATAATGGGATATCGCCACGGTATTTATATATCTGAGCTGGCTACATCTATAACTCCTCCAGTACAAGTTAGTGCTGGGTTGATTGTCGCATTTGGTACAGCTCCTGTTAATCAGTTAGAAGATCCAGCCTCAGCGGTAAATAAACCTATCATTGCTTATACATACGCAGAGGCCGTATCTAAAATAGGATATAGCACAAACTTCGAGAAATATACTTTAAGCGAAGTAATTAAAGTCGCATTTGGAATATATGGTGTTGCGCCAGTTGTATTTATTAATGTGCTTGATCCAGCAAAGCATAAGAAAGACGTAACTGATGAGGTAGTAAAACTTTCTGGCGGGAAAGGTACGCTCTCTAACGATGGTGTCTTATATAAATCTGTTGTTGTGAAAAAAGCAGATGGTGATTCGGCAGGATTAACGGTTGACACCGATTATGTGCTGGCGCTGGATGATAATGGCTATACGGTCATTACCGCTATTAGCGGAGGAAAAATTACCGAAAAAGACGCTACTCTTAAGGTTAGTTATACGCATCTTGATCCCGGTGCCGTAACTAAAAATGACATTATCGGTGGTGTGGATTCCAACACTAAAGCCAATACAGGGCTTGAGTTACTGTCTGATGTGTATCCCCGCTTCAAGTTGGTTCCTGGACAAGTGATTGCGCCTGGATTTAGTTCTGATAGTGAAGTTGGTCAGCTAATGGCGGCTAAAGCCGCGTTGATTAGTGAATTGTTCAAAGCAGAAGCCATAACTGATGCACCGACCGATAAATCTACTATCAGTGATTACTCGGCTGTTCCTGAATGGAAACAGAACAATAATCACATGGCCGCTAACCAGACAGTGTGCTGGCCGATGGTGAAACTTGGTGACAATATTTACCATCACTCAACCCATTTAGCGGCCGCAACATGCTTGCTGGATAGTCAGTATGGTGATATTCCATCACGTTCTCCGTCAAATATAAAACTACAGATGGACGGTGCTGTACGTAAAGATGGCAGTGAAGTATGGCTTAACATTAGCCAGGCAAACTACTTAAATGGACAGGGGATTGTAACAAGCCTTAATTTTGATGGTTGGAAATCATGGGGAAACCGTAATGCTATTTATCCAACATCTACAGACCCCAAAGACGCATTTCGTGTTTGCCGACGTATGTTTAACTGGGTGGGTAATACGTTAATTCTTTCGCATTGGTCAAAAATAGACAATCCTGCAAACCGTCGATTAATTGAATCGATTGTTACAAGTGCGAATATTTGGCTTAACGGCCTCACAGGTAATCAGGATATTGCAGGTGGTGTTGTTACCTTTGATCAATCTGAAAACACGATTACGTCATTGATGGACGGGATTGTTAAATTCCATGTAAAAATGACACCATTCTCACCTGCCAGAGATATAGAGTTCGTCATGGAATATAATCCTGATTATCTGCTGAACTTGTTTTCTGAATAAATAATAGGAGGTTGCTTTGAGCAATCAAATTCCTGAGAGACTTATTAACTTTACAGTATACGGTGAGGGAAACCGTATTATCGGTGTTGCTGACGCAAAGCTGCCATCAATTGAGATGATGACAGAAACTGTTAGTGGTGCAGGTATCGCTGGAGAGCTTGAGAGCGGAACGCTGGGGCATTTCAAACCAATGACTGTCTCTCTTAAATGGCGAACTCTGACCTCTGCTGGTACAAAATTATTTCTATCCTCATCGCATCAGGTAGATTTTCGCGGTAGCCAGCAGGTTTATGATGCAGGAACAGGAAAATATAAAACGGTTCCTATTCGGGCTTCAATGAAGCTAAACCCTAAAAAACTGGATTTAGGTTCGCTACAGGTGGCAAAGGCTACTGATTCAGAGAATGAATTTGAAGTTCTCTATATCAAATTATTTATTGATGGAAAAGAAGTCTTGGAAATTGATAAGTTGAACTTTATTTGTATCTTTGATGGTGAAGATATATTAAAAAGCGTTCGTGATGATTTAGGTTTATAAGGTGACAAAATGGAAACCGTTAAATTAAGTAAAGAATATCGTTTTGAAGACTTTGAGCCGGTGACTGAACTCAACCTTGATTTAGACAACCTAAAAGGCAGTGATATTTTAGAGGTATCGGACTTACTGCAATCTCAAGGGCATGTTTCAGTTCAAACATCACTTGATAATAAAGTCCATGCAGCCTTGGCTGCTCGCTGTATTGGCCGTCCAATAGAGTATCTGAATGGATTGCCAGCGAAAGACTTTGTTAAAGTTTGTCAAAAGGTACAGAATTTTTTGCTCTCGTAGGTTTTGATGAGCAAAAACCTATTGATAAGCAAATAATGAGGGCCGCGAGTTCTCTATCTCAATCATCTCAATCAACACCTATATCCTACTGGCTTTCGCTTCGGTTGAGGCGAATCGTCGCATGGATTGATGTGTTTAATGAGGATTAATACTAATGGCCAGCAATAAGAACTTTAAGCTGGCTTTTGAAATTGGCGGCAAAGTTGCCGCCTCTCTCCCCAAAAGTTTTACTACAGCTAATCAGGCTGTTGCTAAATTAAATGCCGAGCTTGCTGGATTAACGAAAGAACATGGGGAAATTCAAAAGCTACAATCTGTAAAAGTAAAGGTTGGACAGACTGCCCTCGAATATCATAAAGCTGCCGCTCGCGTTGAAGAGTTACAGAAGCAAATAAAAAACACGGCCAATCCAACCAGAGCGATGCTTCGTGACTTTGAGAAGGCAAAAACACATTCATCGAATTTACGAGCATCACTACGTTCTCAGCGTGAAGAACTGGCCGCTTTAAAGTCTGCCTATCAGGGAGCTGATACATCTGCCAGAGCTTTGGCCTCAAGAGAGAAAGAGCTTAAAGCCAGCATTGATCGTAATCGTGAGGCTCAGGTCCGTAGCGTTGAGCAGGTTAACCGCTACAGAACGGCTTTGGCTTTAGCCAGAGCAAATGTTCAGCAAGTGAAAAAACAGCAGGAGGAACTTAACCGGGCATTAGAAAAACAACGTATTGATAAAATTAACAGCTAT
Organism: Escherichia sp. HH091_1A; assembly: GCF_030295175.1. Taxonomy (NCBI): domain Bacteria; kingdom Pseudomonadati; phylum Pseudomonadota; class Gammaproteobacteria; order Enterobacterales; family Enterobacteriaceae; genus Escherichia; species Escherichia sp. HH091_1A. The sequence goes on from NZ_AP025749.1 coordinate 37,269, forward strand.
AAAAATGCGTTGGCTGAAGCACGGAAAAATGTTCTTGCAGTAAAACGTGCTCAGGAGGAGTTAAACCGCGCGTTGGAAAGGCAGCGTGAATTGAAGCGAGAGCATCTTGGTGAGGCAAAGAGTCAACTTGTAAGGTCAGGATTACAAACTGGTGCTGTAGCGGCTGGTGCATTTGCTGCTGCTAACAATGCAGCAAATTTCAATCGTGAAAACAAAATGATTGGTCTTACGGCAGATATGAAGCCGGAAGAAGTTCAGGCGATGGGGCAGGCGATGCTTGTTACCGGAACGGCCACCAACCAGTTTGCATCTGATATTCAGGCCGCTCAGGGTTTTCTCGTCGCTGCTGGGCAGGATTATAAAGAGGCTCAGGCGAATCTACTAACTATTGGGCGAACAGCTACAGCTACTGGCTCTGATATCCTCGATGTCTCGAAAGCATCATTTACATTAAGTGACTCATTGAAGATTGATCCATCTCAAATGAAGTCTGCAATGGGGATTCTGGTTCAGGCAGGGAAAGAGGGAAACTTTGAATTTAAAGATATGGCCAAAAATCTTCCTGTGCTTGGTGCTCAGTTCCAGGCATTAAAAATGGGAGGTAAAGAAGCCGCCGCGACGATGGGGGCAGCTTTGCAGATAGCTCGCAAAGGTGCTGCAACTTCGGATGAGGCTGCTAATAATATGAACAACTTTTTGGCGAAAATACTTTCCCCTGAAACACTAAAAAAAGCAAAGAAAAATTTCGGTGTAGATTTATATAAAATTGTCACAACAGCGCAGAAAAAAGGGAAGAATCCATTCGAAGCTGCAATGCATTCTGTCATGAAAATGACTAAGAACGGAGATCAGAAGTTACTTGGTGAGCTATTTGGCGATATGCAGGTTCAGAACTTTGTTCGTCCGATGATTCAAAACTGGAAGGAATACCAGAGAATCAAAGCAACATCTCTTGGTGCTGGAAGTGCTGTTATTGACCGCGATTTTGCCAACATAACGAAAGACAATGCGGAGCGATTGAAACAATTACGTATTCAGGCTAGCAATGCATCATTAAGTTTTGGTCAGGCCTTGCAACCTGCTTTGAATGCCGCGCTTAGTGTTTTGGTTCCGCTGATTACAAAAATTAGTGAATTTGTAGCTAACAACCCCAATTTTGTGTCTCAGATTGTGATGGCGGCAGGTGCGTTTCTAACCATGAAAAGTGTGGTTATAGCGTGTAGGGTAGCTATGCTGGCTTTATCTGTAGCGACAAAGCTAACACCCTTCGGGTGGATTCAGATGGCTATATCTGCGCTGGTTGCCGCAGGAATATTGCTCTATCAGAACTGGGATAAGATCAGAGATTATGCTGTCAGAGTTTGGCCTTCTGTTAAGGAATATACAGTTAAATCGTTTGAAGCTATAAAAAACTTTATCTTAAACTTTGATCTCAATGGATGGATTATATCTATGTTTGGTAAAGCATGGGATTATCTTTCCAACATAAACTGGAGTTCGGCAGGAGTAAGAATTTACAGTACATTAATTAGTGCTTTTAAATGGATGTCTCCGCTTCCGTTCTTAATTAAAGCATTTAAACTTACAACAAATTACCTTTCTGGTATTAACTGGAGCGAAACAGGAAAGAAAATCATAGATACACTGGTATCTGTTTTTATGCGTTTTTCACCAGTTGGACTCTTTATAAGAGCATTCCAATCTGTAACGGCTTATTTGTCTGGAATAAACTGGAGTGAGTCAGGCGCAAAAATAATTGAGACGTTAATCACTGGGATAAAATCAAAAGCAAATGCTTTAATTAATGAAGTGAAAGGCGTTTTTTCTTCTGTACGTGAGTATTTACCGTTCTCTGACGCGAAAAAAGGTCCATTCTCACAGCTAACAAAGTCAGGTGGTGCAATAATGACTACTCTGGCATCAGGCGTTAGCAGGAATAACAGCTTACAGAATGCAATAGCAACCAAGTTCGGGCAATCAAATTTATCACCTCACGGGATATCTGCCGCCGGGACTTCTGGACCTCGCCAGAACGTTAATGCTGTGACTGGTGGAATAACCTATTCACCTGTAATCAATCTTCCGGCTGGTTCACCAAAGGAAACTGAGGCGGCAGCTAAAAGAGCATTAGATGCGGGATATTCTGATTTTGAGAAGAAATTGAGTGCTCATATGTTCCAACAACGGAGATTAAGTTTTGGATGATTATAGAACGGTTCAAGGGGACTCATGGGATAGTATCGCGTTAAAGTTGTATGGTAATGAGTACCTGTCTTATCTTCTTATTGATGCTAATACTGAGCACCGCTTTACGGTGCTTTTTTCTGCGGGAATTATTCTTAAAGTTCCTGATGCTCCGGTTATGCCAATATCAGTAAACAATTTGCCTCCGTGGAGACGCAATAGTGTTACGTAAAACGCTTTTTGATGTTATATATCAGAATGTAAATATTACCGCTCATATGTCACCTGATGTTTTGTCAATGTCTTATACAGATAATGAAGATGGTCAGGTCGATGATATTTCTATTATATTAAAAAATGATGATGGGAAATGGTCTGGAGACTGGACACCTAAAAAGGGTGATTTTATTGATTTGAGCTTTAAGCCTATAAATCAAATCGTCCTTGAGTGCGGGAAATTCCAGGTAGATGGCATAACTTGCTCTGGACCACCTTCTGTTGTTGAGGTGACTGCTGTTTCTGTTCCTGTTTCATCAGGCATTAGACGTGATTTAAAAAGTAATGCATGGGAAAAAACAACTCTTAAAGATATAGCAACCTCTATAGCTAAATTAGCTAACCTTGAACTGTTGTTTCTTATTGATGGTGATAGTAATCCATATTATGCGCGTGAAGATCAAATGGAGGAAAGCGATTTAAAATTTCTCCATCGACTATGCCAGGATGAAGGGTTGTCGTTAAAGGTCACTGATAGCCAATTAATAATATTTGCTCAAGAGATGTTTGAGCAAAAAGATCCTATCGCTACGCTTACGTTAGGTATTGATGAGATAATCAGATATAGCTTTAGCACACAATCTACAGATTTGTATAAAAGTTGCACGTGCAAATATCGCGTACCTAAAAAAAGAAAGTCGCTTTCGTATACTTGGGTAGATCCATCCGTAGAAGAAGGGTCGAATCTTAAGATAAGAAAACTGGTAGCTAATTTAGATGAAGCAAAACGTAAGGCAAAGGCTGCTTTGCGGCTTAAAAATAGATATCAAAATACAGGATCTTTAGTATTGGTTGGAGACACCAGATTGGTAGCTGGTGTAACTATAAATCTGGACGGATTCGGTTCATTTTCTGGAAAATATCTTATATCGAAAGCTGTGCATTCAATTGGGGCTAGTGGTTATACCACCTCGATTGATGTCCGAAGAGTAATTAATGGGTATTAATTATGAATGATTTAGAAACATTATTACGTCAGACTATAAGAGTTGGCGTTGTTTCTGATATTGATGATGGTGATGTTACAGCAAGAGTTACTTTCGATGATCAGGATAACGTCACTTCGGCAAAGTTATCAGTTATTGTGAAAAATACGGATAAGAATGCTGATTACTGGATGCCAGATATTGGTGAGCAAGTTTTGTGTATCTTTCATCCCGCAGGGCCGCAACAAGGTTTTATTCTTGGTAGTTTTTATGATGAAACACAGAAGCCGCCATCTAATACTGTTAATAAACGCGTCATTAGATTTAATAACGGAACTCGTATTGAGGTAGACAGAGAATCTAATTTACTCCTTGTTGATGCTGTCGGAGATGTAACCGTTAAGGCTACAGGAACCGTAACTATTGATGCTCCAGAAACCATCATTACCGGAAATGCTACAGTTGAAGGATTACTAACCTTCAAAGGTGGAATGAAAGGATCTTCTGCTGGAGGTGTTGCAGCTACAATTTCTGGGGATGTTAAGGTTGTTGGTGGTGATATAGATGTTGATGGGATTAAATCTAAAGGCCACCATCACACGGCTCAGGGGGAATACGCTCCGACAACGGAGGCTCAGGCATGATTGTGGGTATGCTTGGTACAATGCCTTTTGTTGCCTCATCAATAGTGGTGAATACGTTCAACAATTTTAAAAGGACGTCAAAGCGTCGTGTAGCGCGCCATGATGTTATTGGGCTTAAACCTGTTCTGGAGGATATAGGTCCAGATCTGGATGAAGTTAGTTTTAATATGCGGTTGGATACAACACTTGGCATTGTTCCATTGGCTGCGCTTTCATTACTTAGGACAATGCAATCAATTCAGGAAGTAAATCCTGTTGTAATTGGTATTCAGTATTTTGGTAATTTTATAATTACAGATATAGAGGAATCATGGACTTATTTCGGTCCAACTGGGAATCCACGAGTGATTATCGTCGGCATTAAATTACAGGAAGTCGGACAGACCTCTCTGAAAGAAGCATTAGTTGATATTGCTGGCAATATAGAGTCAAAAACTAGAAGTGCGTTAGGTAAATTATTATGAATAATACGTTTACCATATCATCACCTTCTTACTCGATTGATTGGTCGCCCAAAACAGTTGTAGAAGAAGTTTTGCAAAATGTCTCTACTATTATTAATACTCAGATTGGCACTGTACCATATGCCAGAAAATTAGGAGTTAATTCAAGTCTTGTTGATAGCCCTAGCCCAATTTTTATTGCTACAGCAACACGAGAAATAATTCAAAAAATTAGTGAGTTTGAGCCTAGAGCGATTATCCATTCTGTTACTTTTGAAAGAACGGACGTTTCTGATGGTTTTATTAGGCCAAAACTTGTGATAGGAGTTAGAGAATGACGTTGCCGCGCGGTGGTTTGCCAGATATTACTTTCGCAGATTCTAACCCGACTGATATAACAACTCGTTCAATCAGGGCTTTTGAGAGTATAACAGGTGAAACATTAGCACCTGCTGATCCACGTAGATTATTCATCTTGTCATTGTGTGAGATTATTATACAGCAAAGAAAAGCTATCGATTTTTCTGCAAAACAAAACCTTCTTACATATGGTGGGGGTGAATATCTCGACCATATAGGCTATCTGACGGATACGCCTAGGCTGGAAGCTCAATCTGCCTTGACTACATTTGAGTTTAATCTGTCAACAAAATTATCGGGGATATATACAATACCTGCTGGCACTCAAATTTCAACTGGAAATAGTGTTATTTTCCAAACAGATGTTTTGTTGGAAATACCAGCTGGGAAAACAGTTGGTACAGTCTCAGGATATGCTGTTATACCTGGCTTATCGGGGAATGGATTTTTACCTGGGCAAATAAACGAGTTGGTGACTCCGTTGCCGTATGTTTCCAGCGTAAGGAATCTAACAACATCTAATTCTGGTGCTGATACAGAGTCAGATGATAATTATGCTGAAAGAATAAAACTGTCGCCGGAAAAACTGTCTACAGCAGGGCCGGAGGATTCTTATAAATATTGGACAAGAACAGCCAATCAGAATATAAAAGATGTGAATGTATATACACCATCGCCCGGAACTGTAGAAATCCGTTCTTTGTTAGAGAACGGGGATATACCTTCTGATGAACTATTAGAGCAGATAAATAGCGTTCTCTCTGCAACTAATATTCGACCATTCACAGATAAAGTTCTTGTTAAGAAACCAGAGAGCATTGAATACGATATAATAATTAAATACTGGATTAACTCATCGGACAAAAACAGAACAACGTTAATTCAAAGTGAGGTTGAGAAAGCTCTTGATGAGTATAAACAATGGCAACGTTCGGTTATGGGAAGAGATATAAATCCAGATGAAATTATTCAACGTTTAAAAAATGCCGGGGCTAAAAGATTAGAAATATCAAGTCCTGTATTTACTGTAGTTGGAGAGACGCAGGTCGCCAGAGAGAGAAATATAAATTGCCAGTATGCGGGGTTAGAGGATGGCTGATATCTTTAATGTTAGCTTGTTGGATGTTTTACCTCCTAACTTAGCTAGAGATCCCAACGTGATAGCTATGTCGAAAGCTATTGATGATGAACTACAAGCAATTAACAATTTAATATATAAGACAGAAATATATAGCGTTGTTGATAACCTGGACTCAGTTGTTCTCGATCATTTAGCTTGGCAATGGAATGCTGATACATGGAGGGATAGTTGGCCTGTATCGTTAAAGCGTTCTGTTTTTAAATCAATAATACGAACAAAGCGAATAAAGGGTACAAGGGCAGCGGTTGAAGATGTAGTAAATAGCTTGGGTGGAGAGGTAAACATAACAGAATGGTTTGAAACATCACCACCTGGCGAACCATATACAGCCTCAATTGTTGCTTCGATTAACTCTTTTGATGGTGCCGTTCCTTCGAAAGAGATGTTGGAAGATACGTTAAGAAGTATCAAGAGCGCAAAGTCGGCAAGAACATTATTTACATTTTCGCAAGCAGCCAATGTTTCTGGTGGTGTCGGTATTGTTGGTGCTTGTCAGCCTGTGTCTTATGTACGATTAATTGGCGAGTGCTAATTCGCAATTTGTTAATTCAAGGAATTAAGCGTGAGTAAATTATTATTTACGATGACTGACGCCGGGCGTCAGGAGCTGGTTAATGCCAACAAAACAGGAACAAATAAAGTTGAGATTGTTTCTGTTGGTTTAGGTAGTAGATATTATGTCACGTCAACTTCACAAACAAATATAACAAACGAAATAAAACGACTTACCACAATAGGTGGCAAAGTTGTTTCCCCTGATACAATTCATGTAACGGCGAAGGATGATAGTAAAGATGAGTATGTTGTCCATACAATAGGATTGTATACAAATAAGGGAACGTTGTTTGCTGTATACTCGCAAGAACAAGCAATAATAAATAAAGCATCATCTACTATTGCTTTAATATCAAGTGACATAGCAATCAAGACTCTTGATACTAAAAATATTACATTTGGTGATATTGAGTTTATTAATCCTCCCGCAACCGAAACTGTTGTTGGGGTTGCAAGATTTGCCAATGAACAAGAAATTGATGACGGTACAGATGATTCCCTTGCTGTTTCAGCAAAGCGGCTTAAGCAAGCCATTGTGAAACATGAACAATCACGTAATCATCCTGATGCAACTTTAACCTCAAAAGGCTTTGTTCAACTTAGCAGCGCCACCAATAGCTCGTCTGAAACGCTTGCTGCGACGCCTAAGGCTGTTAAGGCAGCATATGACCTGGCTAATGGCAAATACACCGCACAGGACGCTACCACAGCGCGAAAAGGGATTGTTCAGCTCAGTAGTGCCACCAACAGCACGTCTGAAACGCTAGCAGCAACACCAAAGGCTGTTAAGGCAGCGTATGATCTTGCGGCCGGAAAGGCTCCGTCCAATCACACGCATTCGTGGGAGCAGATAACAAATGTGCCTGTAGCTTCACTGACTGTAAGGGGAATAACTCAGCTCAGTAGTTCCACCAACAGCACGTCTGAAACACTGGCCGCGACATCGAAAGCGGTCAAGGCGGTAATGGATGAAACGAACAAGAAAGCGCCCTTAAACAGTCCTGCGTTGACCGGAACGCCAACAACGCCAACTGCGCGACAGGGAACGAATAATACCCAAATCGCAAGCACGGCTTTCGTTATGGCTGCGATCGCTGCCCTCGTGGACTCGTCACCTGACGCACTGAATACGCTGAACGAGTTAGCGGCGGCTCTGGGAAACGACCCGAATTTTGCGACCACCATGACTAACGCGCTTGCGGGTAAGCAACCGAAAGATGCCACCCTGACGGCGCTGGCCGGGCTTGCTACTGCGGCAGACAAGTTTCCGTATTTTACGGGGAATGATGTCGCCAGCCTGGCAACCCTGACAAAAGTCGGGCGGGATATTCTTGCGAAATCGACCGTTGCTGCCGTTATCGAATACCTCGGTTTACAGGAAACGGTAAACAAGGCTGGTAACGCCGTTCAAAAGACAGGCGATACCTTGTCCGGCGGGCTTACTTTTGAAAATGACTCAATCCTTGCCTGGATTCGAAATACTGACTGGGCGAAGATTGGATTTAAAAATGATGCCGATGGTGACACTGATTCATACATGTGGTTTGAGACAGGCGACAACGGCAATGAATATTTCAAATGGAGAAGCAAACAAAGTACCACAACAAAAGACCTGATGAATCTTAAATGGGATGCTTTGTATGTTCTTGTCAATGCCATTGTAAATGGCGAAGTCATATCAAAATCAGCAAACGGCCTACGTATTGCTTATGGTAATTACGGATTCTTTATTCGTAATGATGGTTCAAATACATACTTCATGTTGACAAACTCCGGTGACAACATGGGGACTTATAACGGATTAAGGCCATTATGGATTAATAACGCTACTGGCGCTGTTTCGATGGGGCGTGGTCTTAATGTTTCAGGGGAGACACTTTCAGACCGTTTTGCTATTAACAGCAGTAATGGTATGTGGATTCAGATGCGCGATAACAACGCTATCTTTGGGAAAAATATAGTTAACACTGATAGCGCTCAGGCGTTGCTTCGCCAGAATCACGCCGACCGCAAGTTCATGATAGGTGGACTGGGGAACAAGCAATTTGGCATCTACATGATTAATAATTCAAGGACAGCCAATGGCACCGATGGTCAGGCGTACATGGATAATAACGGAAACTGGCTTTGCGGTGCGCAAGTTATTCCCGGCAACTATGGCAATTTTGATTCCAGATATGTGAAAGATGTTCGACTTGGTTCACAGCAATATTATGGAGTGAACAACTGGCAAACATGGAATTTCCAGTGCCCGTCAGGTCATGTATTGTCTGGTATTAATGTTCAGGATACAGGGTCCAACTCTGCCGATAATATAGCGGGCGTTTATTACAGACCCGTTCAAAAGTATATAAATGGCACCTGGTATAATGTAGCGAGCGTTTAATATGATGCACTTAAAGAACATTAAAGCGGGTAACGCTAAAACACTTGAGCAGTACGAATTAACAAAGAAACACGGAGTTATCTGGCTTTACTCTGAGGACGGAAAAAACTGGTATGAGGAAGTGAAAAACTTTCAGCCAGACACAATAAAGATTGTTTACGATGAAAATAATATTATTGTCGCTATCACCAAGGATGCCTCTACGCTTAACCCTGAAGGCTTTAGCGTCGTTGAGGTTCCCGATATAACAGCCAATCGTCGTGCCGATGATTCAGGGAAGTGGATGTTTAAGGACGGAGCTGTGGTTAAACGGATTTATACGGCTGACGAACAGCAACAACAGGCCGAATCACAAAAGGCCGCGTTACTTTCCGAAGCAGAAAGCGTTATTCAGCCACTGGAACGCGCTGTCAGGCTGAATATGGCGACGGATGAGGAGCGCGCACGACTGGAGTCATGGGAACGCTACAGTGTTCTGGTCAGCCGTGTGGATACGGCAAATCCTGAATGGCCACAAAAGCCTGAATAAAAATTAAGGCCCGCTATCGGGCCTTGTCTCATTCAGGTTGTTCGGGAAATGTTACTGGCAGGCTGGAGGTGTCTGTAGATTCGACTTTCTGCGCATAGAGCATCCACTCGGTTAATTTTTGTTTATTCTCGTCGGAAATGATGCCCAGCCGTAGCTGTGAGTCCCATAGCTGGGTTTTATCCCTGACGAGCTGTAGCAGGCTTTGCTTTTCATTTTCCGCCTGTTGCCTCTGCTCTTCCTCGGTATAAGTTCGTTTTACCACTACGCCATCTTTGAACATCCATTTACCCGAAATGTCAGCACGGCGATTTGCTGTAATATCAGGTAATTCAACGACGCTTGCGCCTTCCGGATTAATTGCTGAAACATCCTTTTCAATACAAATAATAACGCCGTTATGGTCATAGACCATTTTCAAAGTGTCTGGCTGGAAATTCTTTTGTTCCTCATACCAGTTTTTTCCGTCCTCAGAGTAAAGCCATTTGATGTTAAATTGTTTCGTTAGCTGGTATTGCTCTTTTGTTTTAGGGTTGCCAGCAGTAATATTTTTTAAGTGCATCATAATTAAATACTCCCCGCGTTATACCACGTTCCATTAATGCAATACTGAATTGGCCTTGCCTGAGTTGTATCAATTAATTCATCACGGTTTCCGTTAACTGAACCCGTAACGACATAACCTGACCTGTCAGACCAGCCGGGACCATTCCATGTCTGAACAGATGACAGACCGCCAAGGCGAATACCTGTAATAAACCTTGAGTTACATTCTGCCTGCGTATATGCACCAACATCTCCCGCAGAGGGTTTGCGGGTTGTGGTGTAAAACTCTGACCAGTCAGCTTCAAAGCCATAACCATCACGCGCTGAACGATAAAAGATTCCGCCATTTCTGTAATTCACGCGGAACTGTGCAGCAGGGCAGCTCCCCGTATTCATATTGAAGTGGAGGATTAATGTCGATGCGCCACCAATATTTGCGTTATAGACCCCGCTATTCCAGTTCCAGCCAACAGCTTTATCATTTCCGACAGTGCTTCCTGTTTGCCCTAAAGCAAATGCAGGTTGTTGATTTTTCGTGTTGTAGTCTCGTCGCCAGCCAGGAGCGTAAGCATCACCATGATTAATATAAGTGAATTGAGCGTTAGTAATTCCTCCACCGCTGGACGTGCTCGGCGTGGTAACGCGTATGGTCATTGCGCCGCGAGTGCCAATAACTTCCACCACAGCACCTGCAAGACAAATATTTCCGCAACCTGTATCTGTAATGACCTTATTATTTGCATAAGCCCATGAGCCTTTGCACATCCAGTAAGGATGGTTAAATGCTCCCTGACTCTCCAGCCACGAAATAAATTGCGCGGTTGTCCAGACCTGACTATCGCCACCAATATCCAGCCATGCGCTATATGCGCGGCAGGCCCCAATATTTTTGGTGAAGGTATCTTTTCCCGGAATATCTGCGCCGTTCTGGTTTTTCTGTAATGCGCCAGAAGCCTGATTTACCGTTTCCTGTAAACCGAGGTTTTTGCGAATTGCCTCTGTGTCGTCTGAACGATATTTTTTCCCGCTTTTAGCAACAATCGCGGTTTAGAAAGTATGCAATATGGTTATGCGAGGGTGTCAACTTTTGACCAGAATTTGGAATTACAATTGGAGGCGCTCAGGAGTTCAGGATGTGACCGGATTTTTGAAGATAAAATATCCGGTGCTAAATCAAAACGACCAGGACTTGATAAGCTACTGAAGGTGTTACGGCCGGGCGATACGGTTATTGTCTGGAAGCTGGACCGAATGGGGCGTTCTCTGATTCATCTTGTTGATTTACTAAACTATTTTTTATCAAACAACATTGAGTTTATTTCGATTACGGAAGGGATAAAAATTAGCACTTCAATTGGCCGCTTTGCCTACACGATGCTGAGTGCAGTCGCAGAGATGGAGCGGGAAAATATGATTGAAAGAACGCGTGCAGGATTGGCGGTGGCAAGGGCTAACGGCAGGATAGGAGGACGCCGCTCAAAATTGGCACCAGAGCAATGGGAACAGATCGGAAGGCTTATTGCGAATGGTGTTTCACGTAAGCGGATAGCGATTATCTTCGATGTTACCTTATCCACGCTTTACCGCAGGTTTCCGGCTGGGAATCATTGACTGGAGTTAGGCCAGTAGTATGATGCTCGCAAAACGAGATCCAATTTAGATCCTTTTACTGGTGGATTATCGTTCGATCAGTGAGAGACTTCGTGCATGACCGAAAGTGTTGTGGTAGAGTTCTCTT
>NZ_AP025750.1:0-5163 GCF_030295175.1 Escherichia sp. HH091_1A
ATGAGCGCCGCGCTTCAATACTTCGAAGAAAATTTACCCCACCGTCCCTATCACACGGATGATCTCGCTTTCGGCCTTCGTATCTCCGGCAAAGGGCGCGCGCTTCTTGCACGGTATATCCAGCAGAACCAGCCTCATGCACAGTTCTGGCTGGTTTTTGACGTTGACCGCGAGGGGGCTGCGATTGACTGGAGCGACCGGAACGCTCCCGCGCCGAACATCACCGTTAAAAATCCTGTGAACGGACACGCTCACCTGCTCTACGCACTCAACATCGCCGTGAGAACCGCGCCTGATGCCTCGGTTAAGGCGCTGAAATATGCCGCAGCGGTTGAACGTTCGCTGTGTGAGAAACTTTGTGCGGATGTGAACTACAGCGGCCTGATTTGCAAAAATCCGTTCCACCTGGAATGGCTGGTGATGGAGTGGCGCGAGGAAGCCTATACCCTCGATGAACTGGCTGATTATCTCGATTTGAGCGCCTCAGAGCGTCGTAGCATCGATAAACATTACGGGATGGGGCGAAACTGCCACCTGTTCGAAATGACGCGCAAATGGGCTTACAGGGCGATTCGTCAGGGCTGGCCAGCGTTCTCACAGTGGCTTGAAGCGGTGATCCAGCGTGTCGAAATGTACAATGCATCGCTTCCCGTTCCGCTTTCACTGGCTGAATGTCGGGCTATTGGCAAGAGCATTGCGAAATACACTCACAGGAACTTCACGCCGGAAACTTTCGCACAGTATGTGGCTGATACGCACACGCCAGAAATTCAGGCTGCACGCGGTCGCAAGGGCGGTTCTAAGTCTAAGCGCAGCACAGTAGCTACATCTGCACGCACGCTGAAACCGTGGGAGGCATTAGGGATCAGTCGCGCCTGGTATTACCAACTGAAAAAACGAGGTCTCGTAGAGTAGACCAAATAAGCCTATATCAGATAACAGCGCCTTTCTGGCGTCTTTTTGAGCAGCAGGTTTTTTGCCGTTTTTCCCCGTTCAGCCCTGCAATGGCGCGGCTTTCCGCGTGATTGTGGTGGTAGTGCTCGCCGCAGTCTCATGACCGAGCGTAGCGAGCGAATGAGCGAGGAAGCACCAGGGAATCGGAACACGGATGGAGGCACTTACGCGTCTGGGTTTGGGGATGTCTCCAGATCGTACTTAAGTTCCTTAAGTGCTTGTAATATCCTGTCTTTTTTATAGCATAGCTCGCCTGTTTTTGTGTCTACCAGTCCTGCTTCGATCAGTAGCCCAGCCGCGAGAAAGAGCCGGTGATTGCGTTCCCGTCGTTGTTTTTTTCCCTCGATTCGTTTTTGGACCGCCTGTTTTCGTTCGCTCTCCTGTGCCTGTAAGTCGTTTTTTTCCGCTGTTGCCAGTACGTGGAGAAGTTTGCGTTCCTGTTCTGTGAGTCCGGCTTCGTTGTCGATCAGGTCAATAATCTGTCTCTGTCGTGCGGTCTGTTCTCCGAGCTTCCTGATGAATCCGATCCGTTTCTTCAGCCATTCGATGTTGCTGATGCGCATGTTCGTGATGCTCCCTGGTGTTTTTTTGCGGTGTGTTGTGGTCGTGCAGTATATCGCTTGCGGTCGGCGGGTGCAGGGGGTATCTTCCGTGCTAATTCGTAAAATTAGAAGGAAGCGCACTTATATGTTTCTCTCCTTCGTCGAGAAACAGTGCGCTCCTGCAGAGGGCTGAAACCGTGGCAACCTATCACCTCAGCGTTAAATTTGGTGGCAAGGGGCAGGCTGCAAACCACGCCGATTACATCGAGCGCAAAGAGAAATACCGCGACCGTCAGGATTTGGAATATTCCGCACACGGAAACATGCCGGAATGGGCCAGGGATAATCCTTCCCATTTCTGGCAGGCGGCTGACCAGTTTGAACGTGCGAACGGTTCGACCTATAGGGAACTTGAAATTGCATTACCCCGTGAACTGACACCGGAACAGCGCCTTGAACTGGTGCAGGATTTTGTACGTCAGGAAGCTGGCGAACGGCACGCCTGGAGTTTTGCCATTCACAATCCGAAAGCGAGCATTGACGGCGGCGAACAGCCTCATGCGCATATCATGATGAGTCAGCGTGTGAATGATGGCATTGAACGTACACCGGAACAGTATTTCCGGCGCTATAACGCCAGGTATCCCGAGCGGGGAGGTGCGAAAAAGGATTCCGGAAGCCTGACTCTCACTCAGCAAAAAGAGCAGTTGCGGGAATTGCGAAAACGCTGGGAGGTGAAGCACAACGAACATATGAGAAAGCATGGCTTTGAAAGGGGCTTCATTGACTGCCGGACGCTGAAAGAACAGGGCATTGAACGACGTCCCGAAGTGCATCTGGGTTTTGAAGCTGCCGGACGGCTTGATGATGCCCAGCGTCATGACATCATGCAAAAACGGTCTGAACCGGACTATTCCCGCCATCTTGAACAGGCGCGAACGGTCGGGCATGACATCAGGGAATGGCTGGACACTCCGGTTAAGCAACATGAACTGGTCAGAAGGCTGCAACATGATGTTGCGCGGGAGCATGGCTTTGACATGAGAGACAGAGTGAGCAGACAGAACCGAACTGCACCTGAACGGGTTAAATCACCGTCACGTGGATTTTCTATGGGATTCTGAACATGGCCAGCACAGAAGAAAAATTACTCACGCTCCTGTTATCGGTGGAGCATCTGCAACATACCGCAATGGAGCAACAGAAAGCTGTTGCTGATTCTCTGGCTGTGGCAAGGGAAACTCTTCGCGGATATCGGGATATTTCTGACGGTGTGGCAAAACAGGTCAGGGATGAAGTCAGAAATGAGGTGCAGAAGCTGGACGTGGCAGGACTGATAGGTGAGCGCATCAGCCAGGATTTTCAGCGGCTGGAAGAGTCAGTCGCAAACATGAAGGCAAACGCGGATGCCCTGAACAGGGATATTGCGACAATTCACAGCAATATCGTGCAGGAATACAACACCCTTAAAGGGTATAGCTGGAAATGGCTGGGTGGGGTGTCAGTGGCTTTTCTGGTTATGTTCTGTGTGCTCGGATGGGGAATGAAAACAATACTCGACAGGAACTACAACGCCACAGCGGCGGTGTATCAGAAAGTTGTGACACTGGAAGATAAACTGGTGGAGAAACCTGTCACGGGGAAGAGCCGGAAAAACTGACGCGCTTCGCTTGTCCAACGCCTCACGACCCGCGAAAGGATTTCGCGAACCGTTCACCGTTTTTTTCAATATGATTCTGTCTGCTTTGGTCGATAAAGCAGACGATAGTATTCCAGCCTTCGTATATATAACGGTACGTGCTCATCAGTAAGAGCTGGCGGTATTGTGTTATCAGGGGGAAGTTTTTTCAGATACTCACGAAATGCCTGGCTTGATGCCATAAAATCTACAGTAGCATCGATAATATGTGGGGTGTTTTCACCTAATTTTGCCATGATGATAATCCTTATATTATCACGGTTTGTGAATGATAGGGTGTCACTATTATTTATGCGTTAGTGAACCAGAAAAAATCCCCCGTTGGCATAGGGGGATATGTAAGGAGAAATAACTTCGCAGGTGTTCTTGTTTGTATAACGTGAAAAGACTGCACGCAACTTAATAAGTCTGCCGTACTTACTTTCAGTTTTCAACATAAGGTTTATAACAATGTATGGAATGGAAGTGAGCTTTAAGGTTTCAGCTCTAAAAAATAAAATATTTATTAGTTGGCTGGTTGTTGTTCTTGTTCTGTATGTATATAAACACTATCGACATATTATGACCGGGAACATTCCTTACCCCCTCTGCGCTCGCAGAGGTTTTTTTTGTCATTAATTAATAATGAACTGAAATGCAGTTCCGATACCTCCATTTGCACATTATCCCTGACATATGGTACCGGAACCGCATTAATTTTATGTTATAAGGGTTTATTTTTAATGTCCAGATGGTTTAATAGTATTTATATGTAATTAGCTGTATGGATAGTACTGGTTTTATTGTATAACTTGTCGTTTTTTTTATTGTTTTTGTGTGGTGTGCTAATCTTTAAGTTATAAAAAAACCCCTTGGAATACAGGGGCAAAAGTAAGGAAAACAAATGGATGCTCAGTTTGTGTGACACTTTAAACTAATGGAACTATAGAGTGGAGGTTGTTACAGTCGCTTTTATAAAACAGCAACCAGTTTTTTTCAATAGTCTGATGATGGTTGTGACAGTTTTGTGATATTGTTCAAAATGTTTCTTGTTGAATGTTTGTTTTTTGGTCTATTGGTGTCTGGTTTTATTTTTTCTGCTATTACATATCAAGAAATGTGATTGGTGTAGCAAGAGTGGAATGCGATGTGGATAAACTAATTGGTTGTCGAATCTAATTTACTTAGAAAACTACACTTGTTTTTGTGTATGAATTTAGTGAATTTGTCTGTCTATGTGTTTTCGTGCATTTATAAATCCTTCGTCAGGATCTTAAATTTAGTGTTGAATATGTAGGGCCTGTACGGTAATTATTATTTAGCGTAGCTACTTCATCGTTGTTCGAACACAACCAACAACCTGTAATTGTTGTTTCTCTTGGTTCCCCACTTTTGTGGGGTTTTTTATCTCTTCCGTGCATCGTAAAGCGCGGACTCCTTCTGGAAAGGTTGTTTTAGGGCATCACTGAGGCATTTTTTGCGTTTGTGAATATTGAGCATCCGATAACTAAAATATTTCCCATAGACTCTGATTCTTGCCACCGACCCCAGGTCGGTTTTTTTTGTCCTGGCGAGATGTGAAGTTTGGAAACAGGAAACCCCGTCAGAGCGCCACGCACCAGGGGAGAAAACTTGTCGTTTTGAGCCGTTCGGTGTTCAGAACGCACGAAACCGATCGCACATCGCTTTCGTGCATAGTTATGCAACGCCCTGAAAACGATTCTGACGCGTTTTTCTGGTTTGGCCTGGTGTTTTCTTGTCTTTTTGCGTTTTTTGCGCCAGAAAGCGATTGATGGCGTTTTACATGGTACGTACAACGGGAGTTATGGTAAATGGATCGGATTTGCGGGAAGGCTCGACAGGTTTTGTCGTTGGGGGTAGTGTAAGCGACTGAAAAACAAACGCCCCTGAAATTCGTGTCTATCCGCCAAGACTTTCACGAAAATACAGGGGCGATGTCGGTCGATAACCTGGAAGGAATCGTAACAC